>DATBQU010000290.1:0-6469 GCA_036560665.1 Polyangiaceae bacterium | reverse complement strand
GGACGCAGTGGTCCCCGATCGACGGCTGACATCCGCCAAGGGACGACACAGCGAAAAAGAGAAGGGCGACGCGAAGCTGCATACGCGGCAAAAGCCTTTAGCAGATTGACAGAACACCGTCGCGCCCCTAATTTTCGCGCGGTTTCTCAATGACGACTTACATCACGTCCGATTGCATCAACTGCGGCGCTTGCGAGCCCGAGTGCCCCAACGAAGCCATCAGCGAGGGCGACGAGATCTACGTCATCGATCCCGAGCTCTGCACCGAGTGCGTTGGCTTCTACGATCACGAGGCGTGTCAGGCGGTGTGCCCGGTCGAGTGTTGCCTGCCCAACCCCGAGCACCGCGAGGAAGAGAAGACGCTGCTCGAGCGCGCCATCAAGCTCCACCCGGACGACGAGGAGCTGAAGAAGCGCGTCGCGAGCGGGTCGTTTCCGTCGCGTTTCAGGAAATGACGGGAGGGCGGGGGGGCGCGAGAGCCGGGCGCCTGCCCGGGCTCCTGGTCCTTCCCGGGTCGCTCCTCCTGCTGCCGGCGGTCTCGGCGTGCGGGGGCGGGATGCCGCTTCTGCACCCGGCGCGCACGCTGCCGGCCGGCGAGGTGCGCGCCTCGGCGGGGTTCAGCGGCAACATCGCCGCCGGGGGCTTCTCGAGCGCGGTGCACGACGCGGAGGCCGAGCTCACGGCCAACCCGAGCGCGCCCGGCCCGCCGGGCACCGACGAGACCTACGCCAGGGGTGCGCTGGTCGTGGCGTCGATCGCGCCGGGGCTGGCGCCGCTGGTCGGCGCGCGCGTCGGCGTGGGCAGCCAGGTCGAGGGCGGTCTGGGATACACCGGGCGCGCCGTCCGGGCCGATCTGAGGCGCTCGTTCGATCTGTCCACCCACTGGGCGCTGTCGCTCGGCGCCGGCGGTTCGGCCGCGCTCTACGGCCACCAGGACGGCAGCCAGCTCCAGAACGTCGACATCGGCCAGCTGCACGGCTGGGGCGCCGACGTCCCCGTGCTGGTCGGGTACGAGAGCGACGGCGACCTCTACATGCTGTGGATGGGCGCGCGAGGCGGCTGGGAGCACGTCGACATCAGCGAGGTGCGGAGCGAGCCCAAGGACGTCACCTTCGGCACGCCGCCGATCGCCCTGTCCGCGACGCGCTTCTGGGGCGGCGGGCTCCTCGGCTTCGCGGTCGGCTTCCGCCACGTCCACGTGGCGATGGAGCTCGACGTGTCCTACGCGACCATCAGCGGCGACTACAACCAGACGCACACCACCGTGAGCGGCCTCACGCTCGCCCCCGCCACCGCCCTCTGGTGGCGTTTCTGAGAGCGTCCGGCAACGACGCGGCAAGTTCGCTGAAAAAGCGGCTGAGCGTGCTTGCGCGGGGGCTGTCCGTGAATCACCCTCTGCGCGCTGTCGAATGACGCAGGGCTCGTACGCCCGCGAACGCTGAACCGCACCGGGGTGGATGATGATGAGCTTGGACGCGGCCGTGGGTCGCATGCCGCTCGTGTTGCTGGTGGATCCGATCGTCACGTCGCGTCACTGGATGTGGCGAACGCTGAGCCGACCGTTCGGTGTGCTCGAGGCGGGCGACGCGCGGGCGGCGAGAGCTTGGCTCGCGCAGCGTCCCGACATCGACGCGCTGGTGGTGCAGGACGAGCTGCCCGATCAGCGCGGCGTCGAGCTCGTACGCGAGCTGGCGGGCGCGCGACACCCCGTCGCGGCGCGCGCCATCGTGCTGGCCAGGCCCGGCGTGCTCCTCGAGCTGGCGCACGCGGGGGCGACGCTCATCGAGCGGGGCGACCTCGGCGCCATCCTGGCCAGGCTGGCGAGCTGGTTTCTGGCGCGCGACGCGGAGCTCCGGACGGCGGCGTCGCGCGAGGCGGTTGGGCAGCACGTCTGAGACGACCTGCCATCACGGAGCGGTCGCCTTCCTCCGCCTGCGCCCGAGCGTGATCCCCAGGCCGAGCACCAGCACGAACGCCCCCAGGGCCTCGAGCACCAGCTTCAGCCGCGAGACCGGGCTCTTCGCCGCCGGCTTCACCGTCCCGGGCGGCGCCATCGCGGCCTCCAGCACCCCCGGCGCGACGAAGTCCGCCAGCGGTACGCCTTCGAGGCTCGGCGCCTTGCGGCTGGCCGGGAAGAGCGCGAGGGCGGGGGCGAGCCCGTCGGTCGACACCCGAGGGGTGTCGGGCACCGCCGGCTGGTAGAGGCCCACGATGGTGTGCACGTGCCGCCGCTCGAGCGAGGGGAGCGCGCGCATCACGGCGTCCTCGGCGGCCGCCCGATCGGCGTGAATCAGGCGCTCGGCGCGCGCGATGGCGCGCACCATCGACTCGACCACGGCCTCGTGCGCGCCGAGGTACTCGCGCGTCGCCACCAGCGCATGAATCTGACGCATGGCCAGCGGCGGCGCATCCCCTCCCGACTGGTTCACCAGGACGACCGCGTCCTGATCGTCGAGCGCCTTCTCGACGTACGGTGTGTGCGCGTACAGCGCGTCGCACTGGTCGTTCGCGAAGGCGTCGTTCTGGTCCTTGCCGTGGCGCACCACGATCTTCACCGTGTCGTCCGCGTCGAGCCCCTCCGACGTGAAGAGCGCCCGCAACCGCGTGGGCGGCCCCGGCGCGACGCCGATGCGCAGCCCCTTCAGGGACAGCAGCCGGTCGTGGAGGGGCGCCGTCGCGCTCATGTTGTGCGCGTCGAACACCGAGCGGCGCACGACGAGGTTGATGGGATCGTTCTGCAGCAGGTTGGCGACGAGCTCGATGGGGAAGCGGTCGGCGATGAGCTGCAGGTAGACGGGGGGCGGCAGCACCGCCACCTGCGCCTCGCCTCCCAGGATCTTGGCGATGGCCTGGGCGGGGATCTCGGGAGAGAAGACCTGGGCGTCGATCCCCTCCTCGGCGAAGAGTCCCGCCCCCTGGGCGACCCAGAAGGCGAGGTACTGGAGGTTGTCACCGTCGGGGACGAGGACGTGCACCATCGTGCGGGCCGGCCGTTCTGCCCGGGCCGGCGCGGTCAGCGCGAGGGCGGCCACCACGAGGAGTCCGAGAACGCCCAGCCGGGCTCTGGAGTACGCCACGGGGGGTCGTCCAAGCAAAGGCCTGACCATGGTGATTTCGGGGCCAGGATCGGCGAGCATCGGGCCCTGTCGCCCCCAGGAGGTCCTCGTGCGATCCACCATCTCGATGCTCGCTCTGCCCCTCGCCCTCCTGGCAGGGTGCGATAGTTGCGACGAGAAGTCGAACCCCACGCCCGTCGCCAGCGCGAGCGCGAGCGCGATGCCGCCGCCGGCGAGCGCTTCGGCGCCGCCCGCCGCCTCTTCGGCCACGCTGGCCCCGAGCGGCAAGATGGCCCACTGCCCGGACGCCGTCACCGGCGCCAAGACCGCCATCAAGGACGTGAGCGGCGGCGTCGAGCTGACCATCACCGCCGCCGATGCGGCGGCCACCGCCGACATCCGGACCCGCATCGCGGCGCTGGTCGAGTCGCAGAAGAACGCCGGCGCGAGCGTGAAGCACACCGGCAACGGCGAGGGCGGCGGCTTGCTCGGGCGGTGCCCGGTCGTCCTCAAGAACACGGCGCTCACGACGGTGGACGTCGAGGGAGGGGCCCGGGTGACCATCACGGCGAAGGACCCGCTGGAGGTCGACTGGCTCCGCCGCGAGACGCGCGATCGCGAGGAGGACCTCGAGGCGGCGGGGAGCCCGGCGGGCTCCGGCAAGATGGCCCACTGCCCGAGCGCGATCCAGGGGACGACGACGACGCTCAAGAACACACCCACCGGCGTGTCGGTCATCGTCACCGGCAAGGACGACGCGACCACCAAGTCGATCCGCGAGCGGGTCAGCCACCTGCTCGAGATCGCCAAGGGCGAGGACGGCGGCGCCGCGGCGACCACGCACACCGGCGAGGGCGGCGGCGGTGGAAGCATCGGACGCTGCCCGGTGGTGATGAAGGACACCACGCTGACCGCGAAGGACGTGCCGAACGGCTCGCAGGTCGACGTCAAGCCGAAGGTCGCCGCGGACGTGAAGAAGCTGCAGGACGAGGCGAAGGAGCGCGCCGCGAAGTTCCAGCTCCCGGCGGGCGGGAGCGCCTCGGCGACGCCGCCGGCGAGCGCGCCGGCGCCCTCGGCTTCGCACTAGAGCGGGCCTCTACTTCTGCAGCTCGACGATCATCCGCTGCGCCTCGTCGTCGGTGATGGTCCGGAAGAGCACCGGCGGCATGTGCAGGCGGCTGCTGGTCGCCATCTGGATGCGCGTGACGGCCAGATCCTTCTCGGCGCGGCTCATCGTGTCCAGCTGATCGACCAGGAAGCGCTCGCGGGTGAGGGTGAGATCGAGCTTGCCCTGGTGGCACTGCTGGCACATCTGCGAGAGGAGGCCCCGGCCGTCGAGCCCGGCCCTCGGCGCGAAGCCCATGTCGCGCAGCCCGTCGTCGAGGAAGACGTCGCGGATGTCGGGCACGGTCGGCGCCCCTCCCGACAGCCACTGCCGGTACGCGTCCGCCGCTGCGCCGAGCCTGGTGGGGTCGGTCACCTTCACGTCGTGGTACGGCGCCGCGATGAACTGCCCGGAGGCGGCGCGGTCGTAGACGGCCTGCCACGAGGCGCTCCAGCCGGGCGGCACGTTGACCATCGGTTGCTCGGGCGTCGCCGCCGCGACCTCCGACTCGACCGCGGAGGACGGGAACGCGTTCGGCTGCTGGCCGAAGCCCGCCTGCGCCAGGAGCGCCGCCAGCCTGGAGGGGTCGGACTTGTCGACCATCGCGGCCGGGATGGGCCCGTAGTCCTCGCCGGTGCCGTGCGCCTGGTGGAAGTCCTGCAGCAGCGCGCGGCCGCCCGCCGTCGCCGCGCTGAACCAGTGCGTGAAGGGCGGCGTGTTCTCCTGCATCCGGAGGAATGGCGCGGCGGCGCTGTCCGGCTGGTGGCACGTGTGGCAGTCGAAGATGGTGTTGCCGAGCGCGGACGTGTCCTCGTACACGCGCACGTTGCTCCAGCCGGTCACCAGGCGCGGCGTCATCACGTCGGTGGTCGTGCACCCGCCGGCCGCCTGCGTGCAGACCTGGTCGAAGAGCACGAGGTAGAAGTTCATGTTCCCCACCGTCGCGTCGTACGAGGCGATCTCCACGAACTGCTCGCCCGGATCGAACCCGAGGATCACGTACGGTCCGGGCGGCTTGCCCCCGTCGGCAGGGGGCGGCGTGAACACGAAGGCCGTCGGAGCGAGGGTCGACACCTTGCGCGCCGTGAGCGCCGACGAATGCCCCAGGATGGCGAAGCCCGGGTTGCCACCCGCGCCGTTCTCGCCCCCGGGATCGGCGAAGGAGAGGCCCAGCTGCTGGAGCAGATCGCCGAGCCCGTGGGGCGTGGGCATGACGCCGCCCGGCTTGAGGTCCTGACAGAACGTCTTGGTGACGAGGTCCGCGTCGTCGGGGAAGGCCGGGTGCTGGCCATCCGCCGCGCAGAGCTCCGCGTGCGCGTCGGCCGGAGCCTTCAGCGTGACGAAGCGATCGTCGGGCAAGTCCGGGCGCTGCACGGTGGCGGGGGCGGTCGAGGCGGGCGCCGTGCTGCCGCCGCCCGGGTTGGCCGCGTGAGGTCGCAGCTCGTTGGTCGGCGCGGTCGACATGCACGCCGCGGAGGCGACGGCGAACGCCGGGGCCAGGACCCACCAGCGGTGAAACATGACGGCGATCCCACGCAAGGCACAGGCCGACCGCTCGCACGGTCGCGCGCGCAGCGGTGCTGCACGTCTTCGTCCGCGCGTGGCGTGTTTGTCGAAAACGAGGTGGTTCGCGCCCGCCCCGGGCTGCGGCCGGCGGGCCTCACTCCTTCGGGCCGGCGTCCCAGTCCCAGCGCACGCCGACGAGGACCTGCCGGAAGCCGCCCACGCGGATCCCTTCGGGGCGACGCGCCATGATGAAGGTCTCGTTCTCCGCGTCCTTCACGGCGAGCTTGAAGGTGAGGCCCGCGCTCTTCATCCGGTACCGCAGGGCGACGTCCACCACCTGATAGGCCGGGAGCTTCCCGGTGCGACCCGTGGTGTCCTCCGCCAGCGTGTTCTGTGGATCGCTGAACTGGTCGCCCACGTAGGTCCAGGCCACTTGCCCTCCCAGACCCGACGGGTGGTCGACGTCCACGGTACCGACCAGGAGCGTCGCCGGCGCGTAGGGCAGCCAGTTGCCGCTCCAGGGCCCGCCGTCGAAGGTGGCCCGCGCGAACGTGTAGCGAAGGCCCAGGTCGATCGCCGTCGGGCGCAGCTTCAGCGCCTCACCGAGGCCGAAGCTCGCGCCGCCCTCGAAGCCGTAGTGGCGCGTGGCTCCGCCGTTGATGAGCTCCGCGATGCCGCCGTTGCTCAGCGCGCCGTTGGACGACACCACCTGGTTGTCGAAGTCGATGAGGTACGCCGTCCCCTCGAAGTGGGCGAGGCGCTTGTAGGTGAGGCGGGTGCCGACCTCGTAGTTGATGCTGCT
>DATBQU010000289.1:0-27044 GCA_036560665.1 Polyangiaceae bacterium | reverse complement strand
CACTACGCGTGCCGGGGGGGCCCGCTGCATGAGCGGACGGCGCTCCCCTGTGGGCAGCCCGCGGGGCTCACCGGGATGACTCGCTCGCTCCGCCGGTCGGCGGGCCCCCTCCGTGCCGCCGCCATCACGACAAAAACGGCTTGATCATGAGCATGGCAACGATCCCCCCCTCCTTGCAGCGTGGCGCGGTCCGGCTGGAAGGGGCGCCGGGGCCGCTGGCCTCCACACGTCGCGATTGCCTCCCTCGACGGAAACCACGGCCTGTCCCGGACAGGCCTACGCATGTCCCGGGACACCCCGACGACTCGACCAGGGCGCCTGTGCGCCCGTCTGCCGGTCCCTGCCGATCGTGGCGCGAGCGAGTGACTCGTCGAGATCGAGAGGACGGCCCTAGCCCGCGTCACGCAGCGACCGAAGCTCATCGAGCTGGCGCTGGACGACGTCCTTCATCGCCTCGTGGGCTGCGATGGCCTGCTCGAGGAGCCGCCGTCCCTCGCGCGACGCGTGCAATCCTGAGCCCCCGAGCGCGGTCCCGTCGATCCTCGCCGCGAGGAACTTCTCCGCCGCGCGCACGTTGCGCGCGAGCACGCCGCGGCCGGGGCTTCCCTCGACGCACGCCTCGATCGCGCTCGCCAGCTCGCGGACCGACAGCGACTCCGCGAGCGCGCGGTCGGCGTACCGATCGCGTTCGCAGGGCGACTCCACACCGGCCAGGAGGACCAGGTGCGACCACGACAGCGTGCGCCCGTCGGCGCCGGTCCGGCCGAGGAGCTCCTCGAGCTGCGCCGCGCTCCAGCGCTCGGCGACCGTGGCGTAGCGGTACAGGCTGGGCAGATCCTCGCCGAGCTCCGCGGCGAGCCTGGCCACGGCGCGCTCGCCGTACGTCGACGGGGCGCGCTTGATCTCGGCGATGGCCTCGCCGAGCGCGAACCGGCTACGAATGTCGCCGGAGCGGGACATCACGGTACGCAGGCGCTCGACCTGCCGTCGCAGTGAAGCATTCGGTGACACGGCCCCCCCCGAGGTTCGCATGGCCGCGCGAGTCGCAACGGCCGTGCCCGCTTCGGACGGGACCTCGGGATCGCGGAAGTGCTTCATACTCCTCGGGGACAGAATGCCGGACCGTCCGCGCTACCGCCCGGATCCGGGCATCGCTTGCCCGGATCCGACCAGCGTCGAGCGGGCGCTGCTCGTCACCTTCGCCTGCCACGCGCTGGCGATGCTCACGATGGCGTGGCTCCTGCTCCCCATGATGCCGGGGGGCTCGACCGCGGACGACGCCACGCGCGTCGCGGCCATCGCCGCACACCCGTGGCGCTGGCGCATGGGCTGGCTCCCCTGGGGCCTGACGGCAGCATCCGACGCGGCGCTGGGGATCGCGCTCGTGCGCTGGGGCCGCGTCTCGCGCGGGGCAGCGTGGGTGGCGCTGGGGCTCACGTGCGCCGCCATCGTCCCCGACCAGGCCGCGCAGCTGCTCTGGGTCACGCGCGGGGTGGCGCTCGCGCAGGGTCCCGACGTGGGCGCGTACCTCTCGTTCGAGCGGCAGATCTTCCCGCTCACGGCCGCATGGGCGGCGCTCTTCTACACGGCCGGCGGCGTGGCCTGGTGCGCGTGCTTCGCCTCGGCCGGCGCCTGGAGCCGCCGGCTCACGCGGTTGTCGATCGCGCTCTACGGGCTCTTCGCGCTCGCCGCGCTGGCCCCGCTGCTGCCCCCTTCGGCGAGCCTCCCGCGATGGACCGTCGGCGCCGCCAACGCCGCGGGGTTCGTGGGGCTCGAGGCGTGGCTCTTCCTGGTGCTGGAGCGCGTCGTCCGCATCGCCCGCCCCGACACCGAGCACGGGCGCTACGCTCCGTGGCGCGCGCCGCGTGGCTCCCGGGGTGCGGCCCTGCTCGACGCGATGGCCAACGGGCGGGCGCTCCGCCGCCTGCTCGGCCTGCTGCCGGTGCCGGAGTTCCTCAGCGACATCCGCGACGTCGTCTACGTGAGCTACCTGGTCCCCGCGGAGCGGCTGGCCTCCTTCGTCCCGGCGGGTCTGGAGCTCCAGCGCCTCGGGCCGGCGCGCGCGTGGGCGATGTTCACCTTCCTCACCTACCGGCACGGGCACTTCGGACCCCGGGTGGCCGGACCGCTCCGGCGGCTCTTCTCCTCCCCCGTCCAGACCAACTGGCGCACGTACGTACGGGACCCGCGCACCGGGCGCGAGGGCATCTATTTCGTGACCACCGCGGTGACGACGCGCCTGCACGCCCTCGGCGGCCGCCTCATGTCGGAAGCGCCGATGCACCTGCTCGCCGTCGGCGAGGTGACGCGCGAGGCCGGCGGGCGCGTGCGGGTGCGCGTCGATCCAGGCGGCGGGAGCGGCCCGGACGCGGAGCTCGACCTCGCGCCGGCGTCGTCGTTCCAGCTGCTGCCTCCGTGGGCGTCGTGCTTCGCCGACGCGCGCGCGATGCTGGCGTACTGCGTGCCGCAGGATCGCGCGATGACGACGCAGCCGTGGCGCGCCTGCACGACGCGCGAGGAGATCGCGCTCGGCATCCCGCTCGACGCCTGCGAGCCGCTGGTGGGCACCGTCCGCTCGCGCGCTGCGGAGGCGATCGTCGGGGACGCCGCTCCCCTCTGCTTCCACGTGGCGCGCGTGGCCTTCCGCCTTCGTGGCGAGGTGCACGACCGGTGGTAGGCGCGTCCGCTCTCTAGAGCTGCGCGAACCGGCCGCTGCGGAAGGCGGCCTCGAGGAGCTGGTCGACGCGCTGGATGAGCTCCCTCGCGCGCGCATCGTTCGACGCGGCCAGCGCCGACTTGATCTCGTTGAGCGCCTTGAGCTGACTGAAGAGCTGCACGTCGCTCAGCCCGCCCGAGCCGGTCAGAACCTGGCGCACGCGATCGATCTCGCCGGCGAGCGCCTCGATACCGACGCCGGCCGCCCCGACGCGGCGCGCGTTGGGGTGCTCGCGGTAGTGTGCCTCGAGCACGGGGGTCACGATCGCCTCCAGGATCTGCGCCTGGTCCTCGTTGTTCCAGACGTGCTTGAGCACGAACAGATCGCTCGCGTCGGGCGTGGCCCGGCCGTCGAGGTAGGCGCTGGCCGCGAAGAGCTTGAGGAGCTTGACCACGCGCCGATCGCTCACGCTGACGCCCTCGGCCCGGATCTGGAAGATGATGCCCTTGTACTGCGAGAAGAACTCTTCCCCGAAGCGCGTTCGCTGGAGCAGGCCTCGCTGCAGCTCCGCCAGCTCGCGGGCGGAGACGAGCGGCTGCACCGGCGCGTCGGTGATCTGCAGGATCTCGTGCTCCACGCCCTTCTGGAGCAGGTCCTGGAAGTGGTAGGCGTCGAGGTTGTCGTTGCGGATGCGGAGGATGAAGCGGTCGTAGATGGCGGTCAGCGTCTCGTCGCTCGGCACCTCGTTCGACGCGCCGAAGGCGCTGAGGAGCGGGCACTTGAGGACGCTGCCGCCGCTCGTGTAGCGCCGCTCGTTGAGCAGCGTCAGGAGCGCGTTGAGGATGGCGGAGTTCGACTTGAACACCTCGTCGAGGAAGACGATCTCCGCCTCCGGCAGCATCCCCTCGGTGCGCCGCTCGTAGCGGCCCTCGCGGAAGGCGCCGATGTCGACCGGACCGAAGATCTCGTTCGGCTCGGTGAAGCGCGTGAGCAGGTACTCGAAGTAGTGCGCGTGCATGAGGCGCGCGAAGGTGCGGATGAGCGCGCTCTTGGCGGTGCCGGGCGGCCCGATGAGGACGGCGTGCTCCCCGGCGATGGCGGCCACGATGAGCAGGCGGATGACCTCGTCCTTGCCGAGGAATCGCTCCTGGAGGGCGCGCGCCAGCTGCGCGAGGCGGGACGGGAGGGTGTCGTCCGGGTGGTGCTGCGGCGCGACGGCCATCGTCGCCCCGAGGCTAGCATGCGCCGTCAGCCTCCGTCGTCGCCGCCGGCCCCCTTGATGGGCGGACATGCGCTCGGCGGCACGACGTGCCGCTCGGGCGCGAGGCTCTGGAGGTACGCCGCGATGGCGAGCGCCTCGTCCTGCTCCATCCCGGCGTCGGCGTACGCCGGCATCGCCGGGCAGAGGGGCTTTCCCCGATCGTCGACGGCCTGCAAGACGGAGGTCGCGATGGTGCCCGCGTCCCACGCGTCCATCCCGGTGTCGGGATCGGGCGTCAGGTTCGAGCCGTAGGCCTGGCTCCCCGGCACCGGCGTCGCCTGCCCCGACAGGACTCCGTCCGCCGCGCTGGTCGATTGATGGCACTGTCCGCAGCTCCGCGCCTGCACCGCCAGGTACCCCTGCCCCACCGCCGAGTCGACGTCGACGTCCGGGACGCCGGCGTCGGCCGACGCGCCCGCCGCGTCGCACCCCGCGAGGGCGACCAGCAGCAGGAGGGCGACCCGCCTCGCCGTCACGGCACCACCGCCCGCGCGATCTCGGTGCTCGGCGCGGTCGCCGCCGGATCGCCGACCGCGTCGCGGTAGAACGTGGCGCGCACGACGCCGTAGACCACCACCGCCTCGAGCGACGCCGTCCCCTGCGGCAGCGACGCCGGCAGAGGAACGAAGAGCGCCTGCGCCTCTCCCGCCGGCACGCGCACGTCGAACGGGACGCGCGTCGCCTCGGTCAGCTCGTGGCGGAAGAGGACCGTGCCGTCGGGCCCCGCGATGTCGATCCCGAGGCGCGCCGCAGACGCCGGCACCAGACCGTCCTGCGGCCCGCCGAAGCGCTGGAGCACGTTGCCGCCGCCGTCCTTGGCCTGGATCTCCACCCAGGGCTGGCGGATGTCGGTCACGCCGGTGGGAAAGCCGTGCCCTGCGCCGACGTTCCTCAGCGTGACCAGGACCCCGCCGGCCACGCGCTGCGGGGCGACCGACAGCACGTTCTTCAGATGGGCGGCCTGCTCCTGGGCGAGGGTCGCGTCGCCGATGCGCTGGGCCATGTAGACGTTGCCGCCGGCCGCGTGGTGATCGGCGTGGCCGCTGGCGTCCTTCGGCATGTGGCAGTCGACGCACAGGGTCGCCGGCGCGAAGGGGCTGGCGTGGTACTCGTCGAGGGTCCCGATCGCGATCAGGCCCGTTCCGGGGACGAACTGCTGGTGGCAGCCGCCGCAGAACTCCGGCTGGCGCAGCCTGACGAGCGACGCGAGGCCACGCGCCTTGTGGTCCTGCGTCCAGTCGTGCGCAGCGGACTGGAGGTCGCCGTTGCCCCCGGCGCGGATCTCGCGCTCGACGTCGTGGCAACCGATGCAGGTCACACCCCGCCCGGACTTCAGCGAGTAGTCGCGGCTCCGCGCGCCGACCGGATCGTGGCAGCCGACGCAGACCTGCGTGAAGGCGGACCCTGCGATGCCCTGCTCGACGCCGACGTCGTAGAGGAGCATCGGGTCCTCCCCGGCGTGGGCGTGGACGCTGCCGCTCCACGCCGCGTACTCGGTGGGGTGGCAGCCGCCGCAGAAGGTCGTGTCCCACGCGAGGTTGGGCGGACCCCCGGTCTCCGACAGCCAGGTCGGCTGACCGGGCAGATCCCGCGCCACGACGCGCGCCAGCTGCTGCGCCATCGTCGCGCCGTCGGCGGTGGGATGCGCGGGATCGATCTGCCCGCTGCGATCCTTGCCGGTGCGGTCGGGGGCGAGCCCGCCCTGGTCGAGCAGGGCCACCAGCACGTCGTGCGGGTCGAAGGCGGCGGGCGTGGTCGCACTGGCGAAGTGATCCGAGAGGCCGACGTGCCCGATCTGCGCGTCGACCGCGGGTTCGTGCGGCTGGAGCGCCTCGAACAGGCGCAGGTTGGTGGGGCCGAAGCCGTCGAGGTGGCACCCACCGCACGACATCCAGTCGTTGCCGGTCGTCGCCAGGGGCCCCTTGGCCGAGCTCGCGCGGAAGAACAGGGTGAGCCCGGCGCGGAGCTGCGGATCGACCGGATCCTTCGCGACGAGGGAGATGGGCGCACCGTAGATCGTGGCGTGGCCCACCAGGCTGCCGCCGGCGGTGTCGATGGTCAGGAGCTGGTGCGACTGATCGCCGAGGACGAAGAGGCGCTGCCCGGTGTCGTCGAGCGCGAGCCCCGTCGGGTGATCGACCGGCAGGTCGCGCAGCACCTCGGTGGCGGCCCCGGCGATGACGCCGAAGGTGAGCAGGTCCTCGCTCCCGCACGCGAGCGCCCAGGCGATGAAGCCGTCCGGATGCATGGCCACCGCGCAGAGCTGCGAGAAGATCTCGGGCTGGCCGTCCGATCCCTGGAGATTGATCGCGGCGAAGAGGTTCTTGCGTCCGTCGAAGTACGCCGAGTTGGGATCGGTCTGCACCTCGACGCGCTGGCCGACGTCGATCACGCTGATGGCGGGGAAGAGCGTGCGGTCGAAGACGAACGGGTGCGTCGGCGCCAGCAGCTCGTGGGGCATCCAGGCGGTGCGCCCGTCGGCGGTCAGGACGGCGGCCTCGAACGCGAAGGGCCTGCCGTTGGGCGTCGCGACGTCGGAGTAGGGCTCGTCCGCAAGCGGGATGTCGGCCGCCACGGCGCGGGTGCGCAGATCGACCACGGTCACCTCCGCGTCGATGCGGTGGTTGACGTAGAGCTCGCGCAGGCCGCTCGACACGGCGAGGCCGGAGGGCAAGCGGCCCACGGGCACGCTGTCGACGACCTGCCCGAGGGTCCGGTCGATCACCACCACGGCGCCGTCGTCCTCGACCGCCACGTAGAGCCAGCGCGGGTTGGCGGCGTCCCAGACGCACGCCCGCGGGTGACCGCCGAGGGCGATGGTCCGCCGGGCGACGCGCGCCTCGGCGTCGATCAGCGTGACGGTCGCGCCGGCGCGGTCGACCGCGGCGACCCAGGTGGCGTCCGGGCTGAGGGCGACCGAGCGGATGTCCTGCCCGACGGCGAGCTCCTGCACCAGAGTCCGCGCGTCGACGTCGACGTAACTCACGGTCCCGACGTCGCCGTTGGCCGTCCACACGCCGCCGCGCAGCGGATCGAAGACGACGGGCGACGACGACGCGTTCCGCCGCAGCTCGGGGGCGACGATGGGCGGAGGCTGGGACTCCAGCAGGCCGCCGTCGTCGCCCGCGTCCGCCGCCGGGTGCGCCGTCGGGAAGTGCTCGTCGCACGCCGCCCCCATCGCCGCGATGCCGACGCAGGCGGACGCCAGGCAAGCGAAGGCGACCGCGCGCACGCGCGAAGGGTAGCAAAAGCCGCGCTCTAGTCGTGGAAGTCGAGCTCGTAGCCGGTGCAGGCCGACGTGGCCCCTTCGACGGTGATCTCGACGCGCCCACCCCCGCAGAACCCCATCGCCATCGACGTGAACGTCCCCGGGGCGGCGGCGATGCAGCAGCCCGCGTGACCAGTGGTCGACGTCGCCGCCAGCGCCCCCACCGGACACGACGGGGGCGTGGAGCACTCGAAGTAGACGCACATGGTGGCGGGGGCCGTCGGCTTCACCTCCCACATGGGATCGAAGGTGCAGAACGGCCCGGTGCCGTCGTCGTAGTAGGTGAACCACGACGTCTCGCTCGCGGACAGCGCGCCGCACCACGAGCGGCCGCCCGAGTCGCAGTGCCCGATGCCCTGGTAGTCGACGGCGGTCTGCGGCGAGTGGGCGGTGGCGCCGGGCCCCGGGTCGGTGCACGCCGCATCGACCGCGGGGCACACGTCGCATTGTCCTTGGGTGTCGCACGCGAAGCCGGTGCTCGCGCACACCTTGCCCACGTTGGCGGGCGTGGCGACGGGAGCGCCCGCGCTGCAGGTGTACGTGTCGCACGGGCCCGGCTTCGGCGGATCGGTGTCGTCGGGTACGGTGGTCGGCGCGCCGCTCGCGGTGCAGCTGTTCCTCTGGCAGTCGCCCGGCTGGTCGGGCGGAACGTCGGCCGGGTCGGGGGACGAAGTCATCGTCCCGTCGACGGCGCACGCCGGCTTCTGGCAGTCGCCAGCGACGTCGACCGGGATGTCCGCAGGATCGGGCAAGAGAGTCGGCGTGCCGTCTGCGGCGCACGACGGCTTCATGCAGTCGTGCGGCGCGTCGGGCCCGGGCACGCTGGGATCGACCAGGAGCGAGACGTTGCCGTGGCCGTCGCACACGGCGCGCTTGCAAGCGACCTGCGGCTGCGGAACCGCCGGCGTGTTCGCGGGTGGGTCGTTCTCCACGCACTTGCCGCCCACGCACGAATAGCCGCGGCACCCTTGCTGGCCGCCGCACTCGCCGTCCACGGTGCACTGCGGGGGCGGGACGTACCCCGAGCCGTCCCCGCCGGAGCTGCCGCCGTCGTCTCCGTTGAGGGTCGTCGTCCCACCGAGATCGGGGATGGACGAGGAGCCGAGCAGACACGCGCCGCTCATGAGCGACACCGCAACGACACCGATGCGAATGCGTCCGTGCATGGTCCCTCCCGTTGCACGCCTCGCGCCGGATCGGCGCGCGGGCGCAACTATCCGCAATGAGATAGTAGCGCGCTTGGGTCGCCGGGCAAGGCGATGGCGAACGATGCGCGACGCTTCGCGCTCGTCCTGCGTAGCGACGTTCGCCCTCGGCTCCGGACCTACCTTGGCGACAGCCCGTTTTCGATCGACCCTCGGTCCATGCAGAACATCCTCGTCGAGCCGAGCAAGCAGAACGACACCGGCCCCTGCTCGTGCTGCGGCGCCATGAGCCGCACGGTGTGGGGGTACATCTCCGTGGAGGGACAGGCGCGCGCGGTCTACTACGTCCACTGGACGCTCGGGCAAGTCCCTCGGCACGGCGCCAACGTGGATCTGGTCATGGGCGACTGGAGCGAGGGCGCGGGAGCGGACAAGCGCGTCAACGTCTCGCTCGTCTACCGCGTCGGCCCGCAGGGGCCGGAGTTCGGCAGCATCGATCCCGACGGTCGCCCGCACACCGAGGCCGGTCTGGCGCAACACATGATCCCGGGGCGTCACGTGCTCGGCAATCCTGTCGGCGCCGACGCGTACGCGTTCCTGCACGCGGTGTTCGGGCAGGACCCGCGCGTCGCCGAGCTGGTGAAGGCCGCGCAGGCCTAGCTGCGACGGCCTAGTCGTCCGGGTGGCCCCAGGGATAGTAGAGCGTGGCGGTGTCGCCGAAGTCGCGGCGCAGGACGCGGAGGTAGCTCTCGAGCCACTCCATGTGGATGAAGCGCTGATTCGGATCGCGGTGTTTGCCCATGCAGATGCAGTGGTAGACGAGGCGCTGCACGCCTCGAAGGAGGAGCCGTCGCGCCAGGCGGATGCGATGGTCGCCGGACTCGGTCAACGAGACGTCGTACTGGCGCCCGTCTCCGCGCGCGCGCCGCCGGACCACCCAGCCGAGCGCCTCGAGGGCCCGCAGCATCCGGCTGACGACCGACGCGCTCACGCCGAGGGCGCGACGCAGGACGCTCTGCCGCACGCTGAACGTCACCATCGCGTGCCGATGGCGCGGGTCGTCCAGCAGGGCGCACATCATGTCGAAGCGTGCGGCGGTCAGGCCTATCGACTGCAACGCCTTGCGCGTGATGCGCAGGAAGCCGTGGAAGGCCCGCTTGGTGCCGAAGGCGATCGCGTTCATGACGACCCGAAGAGCACTACGCGTGCCGGGGGGGCCCGCTGCATGAGCGGACGGCGCTCCCCTGTGGGCAGCCCGCGGGGCTCACCGGGATGACTCGCTCGCTCCGCCGGTCGGCGGGCCCCCTCCGTGCCGCCGCCATCACGACAAAAAAGCTTGATCATGAGCATGGCAACGATCCCCCCCTCCTTGCAGCGTGGCGCGGTCCGGCTGGAAGGGGCACCGCGCGCGCTGCCGCCACGACGTCGCGGTGCCTCGCTCGCGACGGGAACCACGGCTGTCCCGGACAGGTGCGCGCATGTCCCGGGACACCCTGCGACTCGATCCCGGCGCACGTCCGTCCATCTCTCAGGCCCCAGCCAATCCCGGCGCCCGCGCGTGACGCGCCAAGAACGAGGGACAGCTCCTAGTCCACCGGCGTGGCCGGGAAACCGTCGTCCGTCGTCACCTGGCTCTCGATGGCGTGCATCACGGCCAGGACCTGGTGGTCCCGCCAGGTGCGCCCCACCACCTGCACCCCGACCGGCAGCCCGACACTCGCGGCATCGATCTTCGCCGCCGCGCGCTCGAGCAGGTCGCGGCCCGCCGCGCGCGTCGCCTCCTCGCTCCGCACCCGCGTCACCGGCACGACGCCCGCGGGCATCTGCGTCGCGTTGAACAGGATGGAGTAGCTGGACGCCAGCGTGAAGTTCTTCGAAGCGCCGTGCGGGAGCGCCGGCGTCGCGAAGACCGGGCACAGGAGCACGTCGACGCCGTGATGATCCATCATGGTGAGAAGCGTCGTGCGGTAGGTCCGCAGAGCATCGGTGAGCTTCCACAGCTCCGCCGCGCTCCTGTCCCCCATCGACTCGAGCATCAAGGACAGGTTGCGCTGGCCGAACGCGCGCGCGGCCCGCGCGACGACGCGGCGAGCCTGCGCCGGGACCGCCGCCATGCGCCGCAGCGGCTCGAGCACCGGATCGACCTCGCCCCCCGCGAGCGCGGCGACGATCCCCGCCCCGCCGTCGGCGCTGAGCGCGCCGAGGTACACCGAGAGCAGGCCGCGCACCTCCGGCGGCTCGAACGCGCGCACCGCGCAGCCCCGCGCGATGAGCGCCTCCGAGGCCCGGTGGACGGCGCGCGCGATGGCCTTCGACGCCGGCAGCAGACCGTCGTCGACGTACATGCCCACGCGCAGACCGTCGAGACGGACGCCGTCGGGCTCCTCCCAGGGCACGGGCGCGACGCGCGGGTCGAGCGCGGCGAGACGTCGCGGGTCGAGCGCCCGGAAGAAGAGCGCCAGATCGCCCACCGTGCGCGCCATCGGTCCGCCCATGCCGCGCACGGCCTCCTGGCCCGCCAGCACCGTGCGGTAGCCCCGCATCGGCAGCCGGTCGAGCGTCGGCTTTAGCCCCGCGATCCCGCAGAACGCGGCCGGAGTCCGGATGCTGCCCCCGATGTCCGTCCCGACGCCGAGCGGCGACATCCCGGCCGCGATGGCCGCCCCTTCCCCGCCCGACGAGCCCCCGGGCGAGTGCGCCGCCGACCACGGGTTCACGGTCTGCCCGAACACCGGGTTCCGCGCCTCGACGTAGAGCATCGTCTGCGAGAGGTTGGTGCGACCGAGCACCACCGCGCCGGCCTCGCGCAGCGCGGTGACCATCGCAGCGTCGCGCTCGGCGACACGGCCGCGCCACGCGGGGATGCCCAGCGTGGTCGCGCGCCCTTCGACGTCGAAGCACTCCTTGACGCTGACCGGTACGCCGTCGAGCGGCCCGCGCGACTCGCCGCGGTCGCGGCGCGCGTCGGACGCCTCGGCCTCGACGGCGGCCTGCTCGCGCAGGACCTCGGTGAAGGCGTTGATGCGGGCGCCGACGGCGTCGATGCGATCGAGGTGGGCGCCCAGGACCTCGCGCGCGGACACCTCGCGACGGGTGAGCATCGCCGAGAGCGTGGTGGCGGGCAGCTGCCATAGAGCCATCGCCGCCAGACCAGAGCACGCCGGCGGGGCGTGAGCAACGAGCGGGCGATGGTGGTACCTTCTCGAGGTGAGCTCGGTCACACACGAAGCTCCCACGCTCCTGACGGCGAAGTCGGAGACGCCCCCCGAGTCGATCGCGGCGTACGTGCTGCGCGCGGTCGAGGGGCCGGACGCCGGCAGGACGCTCACCCTCGACGGCTCGCGCCCGGGGCGGCTCCTGATCGGCTCGAGCCCCTCCTGCGACTTTCGCCTGATCGATCCGCAGGTGTCGCGCCGCCACTGCGCGGTGGAGGCCACCCCGCGCGGGCTGCGCGTGGTCGATCTGGGCAGCACCAACGGCACCTGGGCGGGACGGACAGCCATCGTGGACGCCTACGTCGCCGGCGGCGACTGGCTCCGCCTGGGCGCGACCACGCTCACCATCGAGGTGGCGGCGCCGTCCCAGCCGCTCGTTCTCTCGAGCGCGATGCGCTTCGGCCGCGTGGTCGGCGCCAGCCCGGGGATGCGCAAGCTCTACCCGCTCTGCGAGCGCCTGGCGGCGAGCGACGCTCCGGTCGTCATCGAGGGGGAGACGGGGACGGGCAAGGAGCTGCTCGCCGAGGCGCTCCACGAGGAGGGCCCGCGCGCGCAGGGCCCGTTCGCGGTCTTCGACTGCTCCGCCGTGCCGCCGTCGCTGGTCGAGTCGACGCTCTTCGGCCAGGAGCGCGGCGCCTCCACGGCGCGTCAGGGGCTGTTCGAGGCGGCGAGCGGCGGCACGCTCCTCATCGACGAGATCGGCGATCTCGATCCGTCGCTCCAGCCCCGGCTCCTGCGCGTGCTCGAGCGCGGCGAGGTGCAGCGCGTCGGCGGCGACCGGTGGATCGCCGTCGACGTGCGCGTGCTGGCGACGACGCGGCGCGATCTCGACGCCGAGGTCCAGGCCGGTCGCTTCCGCGAGGACCTCTACCACCGCCTCGCGGTGGCGCGCATCGAGCTGCCGCCGCTGCGCGCGCGCCAGGGGGACGTGGGCCTTCTGGTGCGGCACTTCTGGCGCAAGCTCGACCTCGACGACCAACCCTTGCCGGACGACGTGGTGGCGCGCTTCGAGACGTACGCCTGGCCGGGGAACGTGCGCGAGCTGCGCAACGCCGTGGCCCGTCGCCTCGCCCTGGGTGATCTCGCGCCGGCGCCCGGCGCGCCGGGGACCACGCTCCCGCGACCGTCCGCGCCGCGGCCCGCCACCGCCGCCCCGTCGAAGGACGACTTCATGAGCCGCGTGCTCGCCCGCGATCTGCCGCTGCCGAGGGCGCGGCACGAGGTGGTGGACGAGTTCGAGCGCCGCTACGTCGAGCGCGTGCTGCAGCGCCACGACGGCAACGTCACACGGGCGGCGAACGCGTCGGGGATCGCGCGCCGCTACTTCTATGCGATCAAGAACCGCGTCGGGGTCTGAGCCGGGCTCCGCGCGGCGGATCGGCCGCTACGTGCTCGGCGACGTCTTCGCGTCGGGGGGCATGGCCACCGTTCACCTCGGGCGTCAGCTCGGGCCCGCGGGGGGGCGCGTCGTCGCCATCAAGCGCCTGCACCCGCACCTCGCGCGCGAGCCCGACTTCGCTGCGATGTTCCTCGACGAGGCGCGCCTGGCGATGCGCATCCGCCACCCCAACGTGGCGCCGGTGCTGGACGTCGTCTCGGAAGAGGGCGAGCTGCTCATCGTGATGGAGCTCGTCGCCGGGCTGCCGCTCTCGCGCTTCGCGGGCAAGCGAGGGCACGACCCGCGCCCCCTGCCGCCGCGCGTGGCGTCGGCCATCGTGGGGGACGCGCTGCGCGGTCTGCACGCGGCGCACGAGGCGCTGGGCGAGGCGGGCGAGCCGCTCGCGCTGGTGCACCGCGACGTCAGCCCGCAGAACGTGCTGGTCGGGTCGGACGGGGCGGCGCGCGTCATCGACTTCGGCGTGGCCAAGGCCGCCGGGCGGCTGCACGTGACGCGCGAGGCGAGCGTGAAGGGCAAGATCGCGTACATGGCGCCCGAGCAGCTCTCGGCCCGACCCGTCACGCGGCGAAGCGACGTCTACTCGGCGTCGGTGGTCCTCTGGGAGTGCCTCACCGGGCGGCGCCTCGCGCCCGGCGACCAGGAGGCGGCCATCGAGCAGGTGATGCTGGGAGACTTCGATCCGCCCAGCCGCTGGGTGAAGGAGCTGCCTCCGGCGGTGGACGAGGTGGTGATGAAGGGCCTCGCGCGGCAGCCGGAGAAGCGGTGGGCGAGCGCGCGCGAGATGGCGGAGGCGCTCGACGCGGCGCTGCCGCGCGCGTCCTCGTTCGAGGTGGCGGCGTGGCTCGAGGAGCACGCGGGCGCGGAGCTCGCGTCGCAGGCTGCGGGCGTGCGGGCGGAGGAGGAGGCGTCGATCGCGGCGACGAAGCCCCGACGTCGGGCAGCCGCGGCGATCGTGGGCGGGGTGTGCGTGGCGCTGGTGGCGGGCGGAGCGTGGATGGCGCGGGGGCGGGCGGCGAGTGCGACCGGGGCCGGGTCCGCGACGGCGACCGGATCCGCGACCGCGACCGGGTCCGCGACCGCGACGGCGACCGCGACCGGGTCCGCGACCGCGACCGCGACCGCGGCCGGGTCCGCGACCGCGACCGCGACCGCGGCCACGCCCACGCGCCCCAAGGCCGACGCCTGCAAGGTGCCCTACGTCATCGATGCGCAAGGGCACAAGCGGTACAATCGCGAGTGTCTGCAGTGACCGCGCGCTCGATCCTCCGTGCACCGCTGCCTGCCGCCGCGCTGATCGTCCTGTCCGCCCAGGCGCACGCCGCGGGAGGCGAGGCGTGCGCGCGGGCGGCCGAGCGAGCGCAGGATCTCCGCGGCGGGGGCAAGCTGATGGCGGCCATGGAGGAGCTTCGCGCGTGCGTGCAGACCAGCTGCCCGGAGTTCGTGCGCCGCGACTGCGCGCGATGGCAGACCGAGGTCGAAGCGAGCCTGCCGACGGTGGTCGTACGCGCGCGGACGCGGGAAGGGCGCGATCTCACCGCCGTCCGCGTCACCGTCGACGGCGCCGCCTGGGCCGACGGGCTCGACGGCCTGGCCAAGCCTCTCGATCCGGGAGAGCACCGCTTTCGCTTCGAGACCGCCGACGCGCCCGCCGTCGAGCAACCGGTGGTGGTGCGCGAGGGCGAGAAGCTGCGCGCCGTGGACGTCGTCTTCGCCACTCCGGTGCCCTCCGACGCTCCGCCCGCCGCCGTGACGGCGGCGACGCCGGGCCGCGGGCCGTGGCCGTGGGTGCTCGCCGGCGTGGGCGTGGCCGCCGCCGGTACCGGGGCCGTCCTCGGCGTGGGAGGTCTCTCGGACTACCACGGTCTGCAGGACGGCTGCGGCCGCACGGGCGCGTGCACCTCCTCGCAGGTCAGCCCGGTGCGCACCCGCCTCTGGGTGGCCGACGTCGCGCTGGTCGTGGGGGCCGTCTCGCTCGCCGTCGCCGGCTGGCTCGCGCTCCGCCCGCTGCCCGACGGAGCCGTCGTTCAGGTCACGGGGGCGTTGTGACCACGCGTCGTCTCGCCGTGGTCGCGCTCGGCGCGACCCTCGCGGCCTGCGCGCCGCTGCTCGACTTCGACGCGCTCACCGGCGGAGGCTCGAGCGCCGACGCGGGAGGCGAGGACGGCGGCGACGCCGGTCCGGACACGGGTGGCGAGGGCGGCGGCGACGCAGGCCAGGCGGGCGATGCGGGCGATCCCTGCACCGGCGTCCCCGCCATCGACAACGGCTTCTACTGCGGCGGCTCGACCGAGAACGGCTTCGCCGGCGGCTCGGCGGACGCGCTCTACGCCTGCGAGGACGGCGGGGTCGCCAACGTCACCCCCTGCCCCTCCGGCTGCGTCGTCGCGCCGCCCGGCTACCCGGACACGTGCGACGAGTGCGCGTCGAAGCACGACGGCGCCTGGTGCGGCCGCGAGTTCTTCGGCTTCCAGGCCATCCTCGCCAACGTCGTCTTCCAGTGCGCCGGCGGCAAGAACGCGGCCGCCCCCGTCGCCTGCGGCGGGGCAACCCCGACTTGCCAGCCGCGTGACGGGGGCGCGACCTGCGTCCCGTGAGAGAGCGCTCGCGACGGGCTCAGGACGGCGGGTAGCCGTAGCCGCCCTGCTGCTGCGGGTAGCCCTGCTGCATCATCTGCTGCTGCGGGTAGCCGCCCTGCTGCGGGTAACCACCCTGCTGCGGCATCGTCACCGCCTGGAGCGCTACCTGGTGGACGCCGCGGAGCCACGAGTGCGTCTTGTCGATCTTGGTCGCCCAGACCAGGCGCTTGCTGCGCATGACCAGCGCCACGATGATGCCGACGAAGAAGACCAGCGTCCCCAGCAGGAACATGACGGCCGCCACCGAGTCGAGGTCGGCCGCCGAGGCGATGCCGCCCAGCACCCAGAAGAGGAGGCCCGGGATCCACGAGACGCCGGCGATGAGGTTCCACTTCTTCCACTCGGCGTGGTGCGGCTGGCACAGCGGGATCTGGAAGCGCGAGCGCTTCGCCACCAGCATCTGGATCAGCCAGCCGAAGAAGCGAGCCCACGGCGGGATGTAGGTGTACTTCTGGTCGCGCCACATGATGTTCTGGTTGGCGCCGCACTTCAGGCACACGGGCGGGAAGGTCGACCCGTTGGCGACGACCAGGAGGTTGCCCTCGACGCGCGACGGCGACATGCCCTGCCCGTAACCGGCGGGCATCACCTGAGCCTGGGGAGCAGCGTACGGATTCTGGCCGGGATACTGGTTCATTGTTGCGATGATACGCAAGGTCGCGAGCGATCTCCCCTGCCGCGATCGGCGTGCGCGCAACCTGCCCAACCGCGCGGGTTCGCAGGCGAAACGGCGCCGCCGCCTGCCGCGCGACGGCTCAGGGAGCGGTCTTCGGCGCCGGCTTGCCGGCCTCCGGCGGATCGCCGTACGCGTCGCGCAGCTCGATGGCGCCGAGCGACGCGAGGTCCTTCTCGATCCGGGCGCGATCGCCGGTCACGACGACGCGCATCGTCTCCGGGTGCAGCCACTGCCGGGCCACGCGCTGCACGTCGGCCGCGGTCACCGCGTCGATGCGCGCCGCGCGCGTCGCGTACTCGTCGAGCGGCAGCCCGTACACCGCCAGGTCCTGCATCACCCCGGTCACGTCGTCGGCGCTCTCGAAGCGGGCCGGGAGCGCGAGCTTCGCGTTCTCCTTGGCGTCGGCCAGCTCCTCGGCCGTCACCGCCTCGTCGCGCATGCGCGCGACCTGCGCCAGCAGCTCGCGCGCCGCGTCCCCGGTGTGCTCCGCGAACATCGCGCCGCCGGCCACGAACGGGCCCGCGCCGTGACGCATCGAGAAGCGCGAGTGCGCCCCGTAGGTGTAGGCCTTGGTCTCGCGCAGCTGCAGGTTGATGCGGCTCGAGAACATGCCGCCGAGGATGAGGTTCATCACGCCGAGCGGGATGCGATCGGGCGAGCCGAACGCCGCGCCCTCCTCCGCCACGTACACCTGCGACTGCGCCGCGCCGGGCACGTCGACCAGGACCACGCGCGGCGACTTCTTGCCGGGACGCGGGGCGTGGGGGACGGGGACGCGCGGGGCCGCGCCGCCCTTCCACGAGGCGAAGCGCGCCTCCAGCAGCGACTTCACGTCGGCGGAGGCCACGTCGCCGGCGACGACGATGGTCGTCGAGCGCGGCTCGAAGGCGCTCTTCCAGACCTGCACGATCTCGGCGCGCGTCAGCTTCTCCACGTCCCCGGCCATGCCGCGCGGGCTGTGCCCGTAGGGGTGACCCCGGCCGAACAGCGACGCGGCCAGCGCGTTCTGCTCCATCGAGGGCGGGCTGCTCTTCTCCTGCTGGATCGACGCCAGCCACCGCTTGCGCACGCGATCGAGCTCCGCCTCGGGGAACGACGGCCGCAGCACGACGTCCGCCAGCAGATCGAGCGCCGGGCCGAGGTGCGAGGCCAGCACCTTCACGCTCGCGCCGCAGGAGTCCCAGTCGCACCACGCCGCGTGCTGCGCGCCGAGCGCCTCGTAGTCGTCGGACAGCGTCAGCGCGGTCCGCGTGCCCGCGCCCTGCTCCAGCATCCCGCCCATGAACGACGCGGCCCCGGGGCGCAGCCCCGGCAGATCCCCCTGGCCCGCCGCGGTGACGACGCGCACGCTCACGATGGGCAGATCGTGCCGCTCGACGAAGAGGACGCGCACCCCGTTGGCCAGCGACCACGAGTCCACCCGCGGGGGCGTCCACGTCACGGCGGGACCGGGCGGCGGCGCGCTGTCGCGGAAGGGCGCATCCGGCGTCACGCGCGCCGGCGCGGGCGCCGTGACCAGCGACGGCCACGAGGCCACCGGCGGCGGCGAAGGAGGCGGCGGCGGCAGCGGCCCCTGCCCCCCGCAGGCCACCAGCCCCGCGCACCCCAGGGCGACGGTCAGCGAGCGGGCCCTCACGGCGTCCTCCGCGCGAGCCGACCGGCGAGCGGCGCGCCGGGCACGGCGCGGACGACGGCGACCACGCGCCGGTCGGGCGGGAGCCAGGTCCGCACGGCGTCCCGCACCGTGGCCGGGGTGGCCGCCTCGTAGCGCGCCAGATCCCTGGGCAGGTACCCGGCGTCGCCGGTGTAGTGGACGTACTCGTTGAGCGTGTCCGCCCGCGTGCCGACCTCCTCCAGGCCGAAGGCCTTGGCGGCGAGGAACGACGTCCGCGCGCGCGACAGCTCGACGTCGGGCAGGCCCGCGTCGCGCACCTTGGCCAGCTCCTGGTCGATGGCCGCGACGAGCTCCTCCGGCGTGTGCCCCGGCTTCGCCGTCGCGATGATCTCGAACTTCGACGCGAGCTGCTCCGAGGCCTGGAAGGCCGACACGTCCTGCGCGATCTGATCGTCGTAGACCAGGCGCTTGTAGAGGCGGCTGGTCTTGCCCGACGTCAGCGCGCGCGCGGCGAGATCGAGCTCGCCGTCGCCGGGGGCGAAGTACGGCGGCGTGAGCCAGGCCAGCACGACGCGCGGCAGCTGCACGCCGGCCTCGATCTCGAGGCGCGTCTCGCCCGACAGCTCCGGCCTCGGCGCCGCCGGCCGGGGGGGCAGCGGGCTGCTCGGGATGGGCCCGAAGTACTGCTCGACGAGCTTCAGCGTCGCGTCCGGATCGATGTCGCCGGCCACGACCAGCGTGGCGTTGTTCGGCACGTACCAGGTGCGGAAGAACTGCTTCACGTCGTCGAGCGTGGCCGCGTCGAGATCCTCCGGCGAGCCGATGGCCAGGTGGTGGTAGGGGTGCGCCGGCGGGAAGAGCGCCTCGTCGACCAGCTGCACCACCATCCCGTACGGCGCGTTCTCGTAGTTCTGGCGCCGCTCGTTCTTCACGACGTCGCGCTGCCCGGCGAACGTCTGCTGATCGACGTGCTCCAGCAGGAACCCCATGCGATCGCTCTCGAGCCACAGCGCCAGCTCGAGGCGGTTGCGCGGGACGGTCTCGAAGTAGTTGGTGCGGTCCTCGGCGGTGGAGCCGTTCACGTTCGACGCGCCCGCCCGCTCGAGGAAGCGGAAGTAGGTGTCCTCCGGGACGTGCTTGCTCCCCTGGAACATCACGTGCTCGAACAGGTGCGCGAACCCGTGGCGGTGCTCGGCCTCCTCCTTGGAGCCCACGTGGTACCAGAGGTTCACGGCGACGATGGGCGTCCGGTGGTCCTCGTGCAGGACCACCTGGAGCCCGTTGGCGAGCTGGGTGGTCTTGGCGGCCAGCGTGATCCGCGCGGCGTCGGCGTCCGCCGCGCGGGCGGACGGCGGAGCGGCGAGCGCGGCCACCCCGAGCGGCACCGCGAGCGCGGAGGCGAGGACGAGCGTGGGCAGGGCAGACGTGGCAGGCAGTCTCATGGGTCGAGCTCGGGCTGGAAAGCGGGCACCGGCGCCCGCGGCGCGGTACTGTACCAGCGATGTCCAGGCTCGGGTCGACGCGGCTGGCCATCGTCGAGCGGTCCCTGGCCGACACGGTCGAGCGTCTCGGCGAGCTGCCGGCGAGCCCGCGGGTTCGCGAGCTGCGGGGCAAGGCCGAGGGGTTCGAGCGGGCGATGCGCTCGTGGTCGATCCGCCCGCCCACCGAGGAGCAGCGCTCGGCCCTCCTCAAGCTCGTGCTCGATCTCAACGTCGAGGTCATGGCCCTCGGTCGCGCCTCCGGCGGCTCCGGGTGACCGCCCCTGGATCGCCGGACCCACAGGGTCCTACCCTCGCTCGTCGCTCTGCGTCGTAACCCGCGGGAATCACGCGACCGGGATCCAGGCACGCAAGGTGCTCAACCCGGGCGCCGCGTGGGAAGAGGAGGCGGGCCATGGATGAACGGCGGGCGTACCTGAAGGAGCTGGCATCGCGGTCGGCGAGGCGCTGGGGGGCCACTCCCCTGCCGCCCACCTTCGCGGGAGAGACCCGCATCGAGACGCGCAACACCGTCTACGAGCTCCACGACGGCGTCTGCACCCGCGTCACCCGCCGCGAGGACGCGGGCGCGACGCGCAATCACCCCTCTGCTTTCGTGGGGATGCGCGTGGTGGGGTGGCTCATGCACGAGGCCCCGCGCGCGGGGATCTCGCTCGAGTGGCGGCCGGGCGCCTACGCCGTGCTGTGGCGCCCGCGCGAGGACGGCGAGGAGCACTCCGCGGTCGCGCTCACCTCGAGCACGATGGCGTTCCGCCAGATCGCCCGCACCACGCTGCCCCCCGCCGCGAGGACGCTGCGCCTGCCCGCGCTCGCCAGGCCGCCGACGCCGGTGTCGATCATCCCGCCGCCCCCTCCGTCGATGACCCGCCTGCACATGTCCGACGTTCCGCCGGCGCCCGAGACCCCGACGCCCGTGCGCCGCACCTCGTCGGTGCCCCCGCCCCTGCCCGCCCGCGCCTACGCCGGCCTGCACCCCAGCCCCGCCCGCGTCGCCCCCGCCCGCGCCTCGTAGACGAGCCTCGCATCGTGCGAGTAGTCTTCCGGCCCCATGGGTGAGCTCTCCCGACCGATCATGACGCCGGTGGGCGTCGTTTACCGAAGCCTGCACGACGCCGAGGGGCCCGCCCTCAAGGCGGCCCAGTGGGCCGTGGCCCTCTTCGGCGGTGCCACGTCGTCGTTCAACCTCGTCGGCCCGGGGCGAAAGGGCAAGTACGAGGCGGCCATCATGGCCACCGTCCCTGCCGGCGCCACCTGCCTGCAGCCGCGCAAGGGCGCGGACGCCTCGTGGTTCAGCACCCCCGAGATCGCCTACGTGCTGTTCGACTCGCTGGAGACGCCCTGCGCGCTCTACTTCCACAAGCGCGAGCTGTTCCTGAAACCTGGCACGAAGCCGCCGATTTACGGCTACCAGGAGATGTCGACGGAGCAGTAGCGCTATCCTCTTTCCTTCTCCCCCATGTCGGAGCCCCCGAAGACCCCTGACGACGAGAGCCGCGCGAAGGCGCCGCTTCTGCCGCCCGTGGAGGACGAGGACGAGACGGAGATGACGAGCGTCATGGGCTCCGAGGAGCGCAAGGTGCTCCTCGAGGCGGCGCGCACCGAGGCCGAGCGCGAGATGGCCACGCCGCTGTCGCAGCGCAAGGAAGACCTCGAGCGCGCCACCGCGCGCCCGCCGCCCGAGCCGGCCGGGGAGGTGGTGGCGATCCCGAAGGCGGCCGCGCTCCCGAAGCTCGTCGTGCAAGAGGACAGGCCGGCGGCGGACCAGGTCGCGCCGCCGGCCGACGAGCCGGCCGACGAGCCGATCGAGAAGCCGGCCGCGAAGGCCGCGGCCAGCGCGGCGGAGAAGCCCGCCGCCGCGCGCGATCCGGGGGCGATGGAGACGTGGGCGCTCGTCGCCTTCGTGCTGCTGGCGGCGGCGGTCGCGTTCGCGCTGATGCGCTGAGCGTCACCACCCGTAGTGGACGCACAGCAGGCAGTAGCCGATGGCGACGGCCTCGATGACGAGGAAGGACAGGACGCCGACGGGCAGGAACTCCATGAAGCCGAAGCGCAGCGGCCGGCCCTCGCTGTCGCGCAGATCGGCGCGCTCGGTGAGCGCCTGGGCGAGCGGGCCCGAGGTGGCGGCGGTGGTGAAGAGCGAGCTCCCCGCGCAGACGCCGAGCGCGAGCCCCACGTAGACGGCGTTGGGCGGGTGCACGCGGGCGAGCGCGTCGGCGACCTCGAGGAGCGACGCCATGCTCGGGCCCGCCGAGAAGAGCGCCGTCAGCAGGCCGGCAGCGATGACGAAGACGACGAGCTGCGCGATGGGCGGGATGGGCAAGCCGACCAGGGCGCGCGCGACCCCGCCGAAGACCCCGCTCCGCCGCACGGCGACGACCATGACGAAGAGGCCGAGCAGGAAGAGGACCGCCTCCACGTCGACCTTGCGGCGGATCAGGCGCTCGCCGAGCGACGGCCGCACCAGCAGCGCCGCGCCGGCGCCGATCCAGCAGATGAGCTCCGGCGTCCAGCCCTTGTCCGCCGGCAGCGTCATCCACGCCACGATCATCGCGCCCAGCGCGACCGCGGCCGGCACCAGCATGCGGCGGTCCACGCGGACGTTGCGGTAGAGCGCGGTCATCGTGTCCACCGTGATCGCCGCCGAGACGGGGCTCTTCGACAGCCCGCGCTCGGGCCGGACGCCGTAGACGATCAGCGTCACGATGACGACCAGGCCCACCAGCGTGGCCGGCAGCGCCCGCACCAGGTACGCGGTGAAGCCCATCTTGCCCTGGCCGAGCAGCAGCACCGCCGGGAAGTCGCCGATCGGCGTCGCCGCCCCGCCCAGGTTGCACGCCACGAGCAGCAGGCCGATCGACCACGTGACGTAGCGCTGGGTGACCCCCACCAGCTTGTAGAGCCCGAGCAGCATGGGAAGGATGAGCAGCAGCGCGGTGAGGTTGTTCACCAGCCCGCCGTGCGAGTACATGCCGACCGCGAAGAGGAGCGAGATCTTGCGCGGATCGGCGCCGCTCCAGCGGCACGCGCGCATGGCGAGGACCCCGAACACGCGCGACTCGACGAACACCTCCGAGACGAGCCCGAGGCCCACCAGGATGACCAGCACGTCCCACGGCACGTCGGCCAGGATCTGCGCCGCGTGACCGAGACCGAGCAGCGACGTCGCCAGGCACGACGACGCCGCGCCCCCCATCACGATGAGCAGGCGGTAGCGCGGCCACGCGGCCTGGAGCACCAGGGTCACGACCAGCAGCGCCGGGAGGATGGCCTGGGCGAGCGGCATCAGGACACGAAGTGGGTGAAGGAGTCGGCGTCGATCTCGACCAGCCAGCGCGGGTAGAGCTGCAGCGGCGCCTCGAGGACGTTCCAGGCCACCAGCGCGCGGAACTGCGCGCGCACGTCCGCGCCGCACGCGCGCAGCCAGAGCGGGGGCACGACCGTGCGCGTGTCGCCGTGTCCGTAGGCGAAGGTGAGGAGAGCGCTCTTGCCTCCCGCCCAGTTCTGGAAGGTGTCGAGATCGACGCGCTCGATGCGCCCCGCGTAGTTGTCGAGGACGCGATCCCAGTCCACCGGGAACGGGCTGTGCGTGATCATCGCCACCTTCACCGCGGGATCGAGCCGCTCCATCAGCGCGTCGAGGGGGGTCGCCTCCATGCCCACCACGACCAGGCGGTTCGCCTTGCCGATGGCCGCCAGGACCGGCAGCGGATCGAGCGTCTGCTTGCGCAACCCGGCGAGCCACCCGCGCGCCACCGCGTCGAGCACCGGGTACTCCGGCCCCGCGCGCTCGGCCAGCGAGGCCACCCCCCCGTCGCCCGCGCAGCGCGCCACCGCGCGCACGAAGAGCCACGCCGTCGTGGCCTGCCCGAGCTCCCCGGCGACCGCGCCGAAGGCCTGATCCAGACCGCTGGGCAGCTCGACCGCCGGCTCGCTCATCGCTTGGGGGGCGCCGACGATCGCGTGCGGCTCCGCGCGCTCGGGCGGGCACTGCCTGGAGCGCGCTCCTCGAGGCGAGCCAGCGCCGCGCCGATGAGCCACAGCATCGCCGCGTTCGCCAGCGAGTGCTGGGGCGGACCGTCCGACAGGCAGTCGGCCATGGCCGCGTGGTCGGGGGTGCCCACCGGCGCCAGCTCCTCCAGCGCGGCCGTCGACAGCCCGAGCGGATAGGCCATGAGCGACCCGCGGCGCGCCAGGTGCGGCGGCACCTTCATCGGGACGGGCGTCGTCCCGCGCGCGCGCAGCGCCGCCGCGTCGGCGCCGCCCAGTCGATCGACGATCATCCCCAGCAGCCGCAGCAGCACGTAGTTCGCCCCGCGATGGTGCGCCGGGCCCTCGCCGAGGATGCACCGCACGACGAACGCCCGGTCCTCGTCGTCCGGCACCGCCTCCGCGAGCAGGGCGTCGACGCGGGCCGGATCGATGAACGCCGCCGACGGCGCGTTCCGGTGGGGGGGAGGCATTGAGGCGATGCTAGCCCGGAGCCGTCGCCGGCTGTTGACCGGCCTGACGATGCCGCGTTAGCCCTTCGCCGGTGGTGTCACCGGAGGCGAGCGCGCGCTGGCGCGGGGTGGTCGGGCTGGTCGTCCTGATCGGCCTCGTGCTTCGCCTCGTCCACCTCGACTTCGGACTGCCGGGCGCGTACCACCCCGACGAGATCGGGGCCACGGGCGAGACCGCCCGCTGGCTGGCCGGCCACCCCGAGCTCCACCACTACAACCACCCCCCCCTCCTCAAGAACATCGCCTACGTGCTGCTCCTGGCGCGCGGCGCGTTCTCGCAGGCGCCCCCCACCGCGGCGACGGTGGTCCTGGCGCTGCGCTGGGTGAGCGCCCTGTCCGGCGCGGCCACCGTGCTCGCCGTCTACCTCCTCGCGCTGCACTTCGTCCGGCCCCGCCTGGCCCTGCTCGCCGCGGCGCTCCAGGCGGTGCTCCCGCTGACGGTCGTGTCCTCCATGTACGGCGTGCCCGACACCCTCCAGGGCTTCCTCTTCGTCGCCGGCCTGGTGAGCGCGCTCGGCATCCACGATCGGCCCACGTCCCGCGGCTACGTCCTGGCCGGGCTGTCGCTGTCGCTGGCCGTCGGCGCCAAGTACCTGGGCGGACTGCTGCTCCTTCCCCTGGCCATCGCGCACGTCCTCGCGGCGCGCCGGGCACGGTCCGCCGGCGAGAAGCTGCCGCGACGCTGGGCCCTGAAGCTCGCCGCCGGAGCGGGAGCCGGCCTCGCCGCCAGCTTCCCTCTGCTCCCCTTCGAGCTGAAGGACGTCTGGCGCGATCTCTGGTTCGAGGCGGGCCACCTGCTCGTCGACGGACACCACGGCTACAAGGTGTCCGGCAGGGACTACGGCCTCGTCTACCACCTCGGCCACTCCGTGCTCCCGGCGGCGGGTCCGGCGCTCCTGGCGGCCATCGTCGCGGGGCTGGTCCTCATGGCCGTTCGCCGCGGCCCGAAGGACGTCATCCTGCTCGCCGGCGTCGTTCCCTACTACCTCGTCGTCGAGTGGGCCTACCTCGTGCCCCCCGTCCCCGAGCGCTACGTGCTGCCGCTGATCGGGCCGTACCTCGTCGCCGCGATCGTCGCCCTCGACGCGCTGTGCACCCGCATCCGCCAGCCCCCCCGCGCGCTCGCCGCCGGAGCCGCCGCCGCCGTGGCGTTCCTCGCCTGGCCCGTCCTCCGCACCGTGTCGGTGCTGGACGGAATGGGCTCCGACACGCGCGCGCAGATGCAGGCATGGATGGCGGAGCACCTCGCCCGCGGCGCCGTCGTCGCCGTCGACGGCGGGCGCACCTACTACCCCGATCCCCTCGGCGTGCGCTACGCGTCCGGCGACGTCGCCCTGCAAGGGACGGCGCCGCCGAGGACGCGCTACGTCCTGACCAGCAGCCTCGCCTACGACCGCTACCTCGATCACCCCGAGCAGGTGCCCGCCGCGACCGCCTACTACGCCGACCTCTTCGCCAACGGCTCGCTCCTGCACGAGGCCGCCGCGTCGCGCCGCTACCTGATTCACAACCCGACCCTGCGCCTCTACGAGCTGCCGTGACCCCCGCCCTCCCCGCGGTGTCCGTGTCCATCGTCATCCCCGCCCTCAACGGCGCCGCCACCCTCGAGCGCGTGGTCGCGCCGCTCCTCCCGCTGCCCGACGGGTGGGAGCTCTTGCTGGTGGACGACGGCTCCACCGACGGGACGGTGGAGCTCGCGGGCAAGCTCGGCCTGGAGGTGATCCCCTCCGACGGCCGCGGCGACGACGGCGCCGCGCGCAACACCGGCGCGCGCCGCAGCCGCGGCGACGTGCTGGTCTTCCTCGACGTCGACGTCGCCACCTCGCGGGCCGCCCTCGAGCGCGCCGTCGCGTGCGTCCAGCGCGAGCAGGTGGGCTGTCTCTTCGCCGTGTACGACCGCGGCGACCACCTCGGCAGCCACGCCGCCCGCTACAAGAACTTCTGGATCCGCCACAGCACCCTGCGCGCCCGGCGCCCGCTGCGCTGGCTCAACTCGAGCCTCATGCTCTTGCGACGCCGGACCCTCGAGCAGGCGGGAGGCTTCGCGGAGGGCTTCTCCTGCGCGCGCGGCGGCGGCGACCTCGACCTCGGCGAGCGCGTCGCCGCCCTGGGCGCGCCCGTCGTGGCCGACGAGTCCTTCCAGGTCGCGCACCTCAAGCCCTTCTCCGTGGCCGGCCTCTGGCGCAACGACTCGCGCCGCGCGGCTGGCTGGCTACGGAGCGCGCTCGGTCGCCGCGGCCTCGGCGCCGTCGTGCGCCGTCCCTCGCTCGCCAACGTGGGCGTCCGCTTCAGCTACGGCGTCCTCGCCACCGCAGCTGCCGTGCCCCTCGCCCTCGGCGCCCTGTGGCTCCACCCCCTGGCGTGGCCCGCCGCCGGCGCGCTCCTCCTCGGCACCGCCCTCAACGCCGACTTCCTCCTCGCCGCCGCGCGCGGCAGGATCCGCAGCTGGCCCGCCTTCGTCGTCCTCCTCTGGCTCGACCAGCTCGCCTGCGCGGCAGGTCTGGGCCGGGAGCTCGCGCGCCTCCTCTACGCTCACTTCTTCGGGCACACGTTCGGCACCGGCGGCGGCGGCGGGTTGCCCCCCGTCGGCACGCAGTAGCAGGTGCCCCGGCTCTTCACGCGCACCAGCCGCTCGCCGCACGTGTCCCACGCCGGGTCATCCATCGCCGGCGGACAGTCGACCCGGGTCACGATCTGCGGCGACGCCCCCGTCGGCAGGTTCTTCGGCGGATTCGGATCCGGCACCGCCGTGTAGCAGCCGTCGTCCGCGGCCACGAAGACCGTCCCCCCCGCGGCGTCCTTCGGGTTCAGCGTCTCCAGATCGCTGAAGTCAATCGGCGTCGCGCTGTTCCCGGGCCGCGTCCCGCCGTCGCTCGTCCGGTGCCGCCTGCGCGTCGCCATCATCGGCGGATTCCCGAACGGCACCGTCGTCGCGGTCGGCTGCGCCCCCGTCGCCGAAGGCGGTGGCGGCGGTGGCGGCGGCGGATTCGACGTCCCCTCCGCCGAGCGGCACCCCGCGTGGGACAGCGCGAGCGTCACGACGAAGCTGGGGGCGAGAGCGCGGCGCATGACAAGCGAGGCTACCACTCCGGTCGCGGTCGCGGTCGCGGTCGCGGTCGCGGTCGCGGTCGCGGTCGCGGTCGCGGTCGCGGTCGCGGTCGCGGTCGCGGTCGCG
>DATBQU010000288.1:0-16352 GCA_036560665.1 Polyangiaceae bacterium | reverse complement strand
TCTCCGTCGTCCTCGGGGGAGCGGCGGCGCTGGTGCTCATCGTGGCCCTGCTGCCCAACCTGCCGGGGACCTTCCCGGGCTCGCTGCTGCTGGGGCTGCTCGTGGTCGTCTTCGGCTTCTTCTTCGTGACCGTGTCGAGCCGCATCGTGGGGATCATCGGCAGCTCGTCGAACCCGATCTCGGGGATGACCATCGCCACGCTCATGGGCACGTGCCTCATCTTCGTCGCGCTGGGGTGGACGGGTGACGCGTACCAGGCCATGGCCCTGACCATCGGCGCCATCGTGTGCATCGCGTCGGCCAACGCGGGCGGGACGTCGCAGGATCTGAAGACGGGGTTCCTGGTGGGCGCCACGCCGCTGAGGCAGCAGGTGGGGCTCGTCATCGGCGTGGTGGTGTCCACCATCGTCATCGGCGGGACGCTGCTCGTGCTCGATCACTCAGTCCCCGGCGAGGTGCACGGGATCGGCTCGACGCGCCTGGCGGCCCCGCAGGCCACGCTGATGGCCACCATCATCAAGGGCCTGCTGGCGCAGAAGCTGCCGTGGGCGCCCGTCCTGGTCGGCGTGTTCCTCGCATTCGTGGCCCAGCTCGCGGGCGCGCACGCGCTGTCGTGGGCGGTCGGCGCGTACCTGCCCGTCTCCACCACGGCGCCGATCTGGGTCGGCGGGCTGATGCGCGCGCTGTCCGACCGGCTGCGCAAGGGAAAGGTCGAGAGCGAGGTGGGGCCGGGGATGCTCTACGCGACCGGGCTCGTGGCGGGTGGATCGCTCGCGGGGATCGCCATCGCCATGCTGGTCGGCTTCGGGGACAAGGTGGTGACCGGGCTGAACCAGATGCTCGACCTGGGACACGGGTACTACGAGAAGATCGGGTTGGGGGGGGACGCCATCGGCCTGGGGATGTTCGGCCTGCTGTGCGTGACGCTGGTGAAACAGAGCGTCGCGAAGGACGATGGGTAGGAGCTCGTCGATGCCGCCCCCGAGGTCCCGCCGCCTTCCGCCGTTGACGCTGGCGCTCTACCTCGAGGTCGTCGCCGCGAGCTTCATGATCTTCATGCTGGCGCTGTCCGTCGAGTCGGCGATCGTCGGGCACGCCTGGTTCGAGACGATGCTGGGAGCCTCGCGACGATTCTCTCCCGGCGTCCTGCCCCTCGCCGGTGCGGCGTGGATGACGTGGATCGTCATCAGCGACCTGCGCAGCGCCAAGGCCGTCGAGCTGCCGGAGGTCATCGACGTGTCCGACGAGCCCGGGGCCGAGGGCAGGGTCGTGGACGGCGAGCAGTTCGCGATCCGCATGATCGCCTGCGATTTCCGGCGGCTCGGCTTCCTGCTGCGGCTGACCGAGGACAGCTCCGTCGTCGTGCGCGTCTACGGCAGCGAGGACGGGTCGGCGCTCGCCGCCATCGATGGCCGCGGGGTGGTCCTCCACTCGCTGCTCGAGGACGGCACCATCGTCGTGACGAGCCCGCCGTGGCTCGGCGTGTGGCGCGCGCTGCTCTTCGGGCGGCCCGAGCGCAATCACCCTCGTGCCGGCGTGCACGCGGCGAGGTCGGGGGCGCACGACACGCTGCCGACTCACTGGGAGCTCCACCGTCTGCGGGTCCAGCGCCTGATCGCGCGAAGGGGACGCCTGGTGGCCCACGACGACGTGGCGACCCTTGTGGCGATCGAGCGACGCCTTCTCGAGGTGCGGGCTCGCCGCAAGGCGCTTGCGCTATGGACGGGTGTCGCGCTCGGGAGCGCCTCGATGGCGGCCGCGATCGTGTATGCGCGCGGGGTCTTCGTCCCCGGGGCCGTCGAGGCCGGCATCGTCGGCGGCACGCTGCTGCCTGTGGTCTGGACCTGGTGGATCGGGCAGCACCTCGCGCGTCTCCTGCCGTTCCCGCGCCGTCGCCCCGCCAGGGCTCTGCTGGGTGAGGCGCCCGCGCCGGGGGCGCGGGAGCGCGCGCGGGCCGCGCTCGACGCGGACGCCGAGCAAGCCAGGGCCGTCGGGCCGCCGGAGGGCAAGCCCTACCGCTCCGGCCGCAGGCGCGACCTCGTCTGGTGGGGCCTCGAGCTCGTCGCCGCGCTGGGCGCCGTCGCCTTCCTCGCCCTTTGCGCGAAGGAGGCGCTCGCGCTGCCCGCCGGCGCGCGCTGGAGCGAGCGGCTCCCGGCGCTGGCGGGCGCCGCCCTGGCGCTGGCGCTGCTCGCGTGGTCGGTCCGCTCGGCGTCGGGGCGCCTCCGGCGCGTCGATCCGGTCCTGAGTCTCCTCGCCTGGATCAACGGATCGCGGCGGAGCAGTCGACTGGTCGACGGCGTGCGCCGTCATCTCGAGCCCTACCTGCCGGCGTCTTCGCCCCCGGGCTGGTCGGCGCCGCTCTGGCCCGCCCGCGGCATGCACTGGCAGATCGTGACGGATGCCGGCGAGAGTCTGGCGGTGACCCTCGACAGCCATCAGAAGCGGGACGCGGTGACGGTGGCCATCTCCCCTCCCCCCGAACGCCCGCCGGTCACGAACGCGCGCGCGGGCGAGATACTGAAGCACTTCCGCAACGTCGGCGCCTTCGTCGAGGGGCTCGTCGGCAGCGGCGAGCAGGGGGACGATCCGGCCACCCGACACTGGTGGGCGTTTCCGAAGCCGCTCCGGGCCACCACCCACGCCGGCCACCCTCCGCCGCCGGCGAGTCGCCCGCACGATCTTCCGGCTCCGCGCGGCGAGGCGATGCCCGCGTACGTGCATCAGGCGCGCCGGCACCTGCCCGAGCCGTCGCCGCCCGACTGGTCCGTGCCGGTCGCCTTCGACGAGGAGGACGCCAGCGGGTGGCTCCTCGCCGCGGACGACGGCGACTTCACGCTCATCGTCAGCATCGTGCGGGTGAAGCTGCGCGACAAGCTGTGCGTGACCATCCTCCGCCCCGACGGCGAGGAGGTGACCGAGGTCCAGGCGCTGCGACTGCTCACGCACTTCCGCGACATCGAGGTCTTCGCTCCGTCGCTCGATCTGAACGGCGATCTGGCGCGCGGCTCCCCGGGTGCCCGCATGTACCTGGGAGAGCGCAAGTCGGATCACCCGGAGCTCGCGCCGCCGGCGAAGACCCCGCGGCAGACGCTCAACTAGCGGTGGAGGCGCCCCTTCCCGCGTGCCCGCGTGCCCGCCCGCGCCCCTTGAACCGGTCGTGGAGGACGTGGTCCGATTCGCCGCCATGCTCATCCTCTACGGCAACACCAGCTGGAGCAGCCCCTACGTCCTGTCGTGCTTCGTCGCGCTTCACGAGAAGAGCCTCGCCTTCCAGGTGAAGGAGGTCGCCCTCGACCTCGGCGCGCAGCGCGAGCCGGCGTTCGCGGCGCGCTCGGTGACGTCACGCGTGCCCGTCCTCGTCGACGGCGACTTCGCGCTGAGCGAGTCGAGCGCCATCGTGGAGTACCTGGCCGAGGCCTACCCGGCGCCGGAGCACGCGCGCCTGTTCCCCACCAACGTCCGGGACCGCGCCCGGGCCAGGCAGGTCATGGCCTGGCTGCGGAGCGATCTCGTGCCCATCCGCGAGGAGCGCTCGGCCGAGTACGTCTTCTACGACCATGCGCGGCTCCCGCCGCTGGCGCCGCTGTCCCCGGCCGGGCTGCAAGCGATCGACAAGCTCCTCGGCGCCGCGGACCGCCTCGTCCCCGAGAGTGGTGGCGCCCTCTTCGGCAGCTGGTGCATCGCCGACACCGACCTGGCGATGATGCTCCAGCGCCTGGTGAAGACGGGCTTCGACGTGCCGCGACGAATCCGCGCCTACGCCGACGCCCAGTTCGAGCGCGCGGCGGTGAAGGAGTACGCCGCGCACACCCGACCGGAGTTCCGGGCGCCGGCGTAGACTTGCCATGGCGCGCACTCCCTGGCTCACGCTCGCCCGGCTCTACGTCCTGACCACGCTGACGATCGCGGTGGCCGGAGGCGCGGCCTTCGCGGCGTTCCTGGAATCGTCGCGGCAATCGCTGGTGGAGCGCTCGGACGCGCTGCGCGACGCCGAGGCGCGCCGCGTGGAGGAGCGACTGGCCGCCGAGCTGGCGGTGGGAGGGACGGCGCTGGACGACATCGAGCGCGCCGTGCGCTTCGGTGCGTTGCGTCTGGACGATCCGGGCACCGTCGAGGCGCGCCTCTTCTCGGAGCTGCTCGACCACCCCACGCTTTCGGACGTCACCCTGACACACGCCACCGGCGCGGGCTTCGCGTGGCAGATCTCGGTCTTCCGCGCGTCGGCCGATCCGCGGAGCGCCGTCCTCACGCGACGCATCGCCCCGGGGGGCTCGACGCTGGTCGCCGCGATGCGCCTGCGGTCACCGGGGGCGGGGCTGAGCGATGTGCCGTTCGAGCTCGAGACGGCCATCCCCTCCGACCCGACCACCCACGACACCTACGAGGCGACCGTTGCGCCGGCGAACTACGGGCGCGCCATCTGGAGCGACCTGGCCTTCTCGGAGCTGGACGCAGCGCTGCCCGAGGCCGAGCGCCGCGTGGTCCTCACGGTGCAGAAGGTGGTGGAGGACCCGCCGGGCAAGCTCGCCGGCGTCCTGCGCGTGGGTTTGCTGGCGCACACCATCGACGCGCTGCCTCGCCTCGGCGCGGCCGACATCGACCCTGCCGGGCCGCAGCGGGTGGTGCTCTGCGACGCACAGGGGCGCCTGGTGGCGCGGCTGGCGCCCGGCGATCGCTTCGATCTGAGCAGCGACGACCTGCGCGTGGTTGCCTCCCAGGTCCCGCCGGAGATCGCCGCGGCGCTGGCCCATCCCGGCCAGTCGGGCGCGGTCGACGTCGGCGGCGTTCGCTACCTGGTGACCTTCCGGCCGCTGAAGAACACGCAGTCGTGGCAGGCGGGCGTCGTGGTGCCGGAGGAATACTACACCCGCGATCTCCGCGCGCTGCGGGATCGCTTCCTCGGGGCGCTGGTGGCGCTGACCGTGCTCGCGCTGCTGGGCGGGGCGGCCGCGCTACGGCCCGTGCGGCGGTCGCTGGCGCGCGTGGTCGAGGCGACGGGGCGCATGCGGCGCTTCGAGCTGGCTCCGTCGACCACGGAGGCGCCGCTCCGCGAGGTGGCGGAGGTCATGGAGGGCGTGGAGCGCGCGAAGACCTCGATGCGTGCGCTCGGCAAGTACGTGCCCATGGACCTCGTGCGCGAGCTCCACGCGGCCAACCGCGAGCCAGAGCTCGGTGGCGAGCTGGTGGAGCTGTCGATGATGTTCACCGACATCGAGGGCTTCACCACCCTGTCCGAGCGCCTCGCGCCCGACGCGCTGGCGCGCGCCCTGGGCCTGTACTTCGAGGCCATGACCTCGGGGGTGCGCTCGACGGGCGGCACCCTCGACAAGTTCATCGGCGATGCGGTGATGGCGTTCTGGAACGCGCCGACTCGCCGGCCGGACCACGCCCGCCGGGCGTGCCTGGCGGCGCTGGCGTGCCTGCGCGCGACGCGCGCGCTCTACGCGTCGGCGGCCTGGGATGGACTTCCGCCGCTCTTCACGCGCTTCGGGCTTCACACGGCACGGGTCATGGTGGGGCACTTCGGAGCGCCCGAGCGCCTCTCGTACACTGCTCTGGGCGACGGGGTGAACCTGGCGGCGCGGCTGGAGGGGCTGTGCAAGCACTACGGCGTCGCGGCGCTTGCCAGCGAGGCCACGGTCGCCCAGACGAAGGACGAGCTGGCCTTCCGCCTGATCGACAAGGTCGCGGTGAAGGGCAAGCACCTGGCGGTGCGCGTCTACGAGCTACTCGGCGCGCCTTCGGAGTGCGCGCCGGAGCTCGAGCTGGCAGGCGCGTACGAATCGGCGCTGGGCGCGTACTTCTCGCGCGACTTCACGCGCGCGCGGGAGATCCTGCGCACGCTGCAGGACGACCCCCCCAGCCGCGTCCTCGCCGCGCGCTGCGAGGCGCTGCTCGTCACCCCGCCGCCGTCCGACTGGGACGGTGTCTACGTCGCCAGGAGCAAATGAGGCCGTCAGGACGACGCTGGCCGTTTCCATCCCAGGCGCCGGGCGACGACGGTGTCCAGCGCTGCCGAGCCCGGACCGAGGATGGCGATCATGACCAGCACCACCAGGTAGGTGAACTCGTCGAAGCCCACCAGGTCGAACAGGCCGTGCAGGTCGGCGCGCTTGGCGGTGAGGATGGCGACGATCATGCTCACGATGAGCGGCACCGTGGCCACGCGGGTGAGCAGGCCGACGACGAGCAACGACCCGCATACGAGCTCGCTGAACGAGACGACGACGGCGTGGAAGTGCGGCGCCGGGATCCCCAGCTCGGTGAAGAAGTGCGTCACCTTGTCCAGGTCGTGGACCTTGCCCCACCCGGTGGAGACGAAGAGCAGGCCGACCGCGAGTCGGCCGAGCAGCAGCGCCAGCCACTTCGAGCGGGCGAGGATGTCCAGCACGCGCGTGCACACCGACTCGACGAAGCCCATCGCTGTGTCCTTCCTTCTCCCCGCGGGGACTCTCCACAGTACGGGGCTCGGGGAAGGAAGTTACCAGGCCTGCTCGCCACCCTCGCCCTGAGCTGCGCCGCGTGCGGGCCGCCGAGGGTTGCCGCACCGGCGGCGCTCGATCCGGGGGGGGTCGTGTGGCGGTACGAGGTGCGCGCGGACGGACCGCGCGTTCGACAGCTCCTCGTCGAGGCGCGCTTCGCCGCAGGCGGCGTCGACGCGCTGACCATCGACGACGACGCCGCGCCGTTCGTGCGCGAGGTCGCCTACGCGTCGGGAACGGAGTGGATGCGGGCGCCCGTGCGCGACGCGAGGTGGGTCGTGCCGTGCCACGTCTCGGGTTGCGTGGTCCGTTATCGCATCGCGCTCCGCGAGGCGGCCGATCAGCTGGACGACGCGGAGACCGCGATCGCTTCGGGGGACGTGGTGGTCGCGCCCCCGTCGACGTGGCTCGTGCATCCGGACGAGACGCCGCCGGGCCGGCTGCGCTTCCACGTCGTCGCACAGGAGCCGCTTCGCTTCGCGGCGGGGACGCGGCCGTCGCCCGACGCCGCGCTGGACACTTACGAGGCGGCGACGAGCGCGCTGGCAGCGTCGAGCTTCGCCGTCTTCGGCTCGTTCGACCTGCGGACGGTCACCAGCGGGGGTGCGCGCGTCCTGGTCGCCATCGCCCCGGACGGTCTGCGGCTCTCGAGCACCGAGGTCGCCGCCTGGGTGAAGAGCGCGGTCGACGCCATCGCGGCCTACCTCGGCCGCTTCCCGGCGCCGCGAACGCTGGTCGTCGTGCAGGCGGGCAAGGGAGACGCACCCACCCGGGGGGAGACGCTCGGCGACGGCGGGCCGGCGGTGCTCGTGCGCGCGGCCCCCGGGCTCACGGCGGCCGCGGCGCGCGACGACTGGGTGGTCACACACGAGCTGCTGCACGTGTCCCTCCCCTCCCTGCCGCACGAGCAGGTGTGGCTGTCCGAGGGGCTGCCCTCCTACGTCGAGCCGCTTGCGCGCGCGCGGGCCGGCCTCCTCGCGCCCGAGCAGATGTGGCGGGATCTGGTGGAGGGGCTGCCGCAGGGTCTGCCGGAGGCGGGGGACGAGGGTCTCGACCACACCCACACCTGGGGACGCACGTACTGGGGCGGCGCGCTGTTCTGCCTGGTGGCCGACGTGCGAATCCGGGAGGAGACGCGGAACGCGCGCTCCCTCGACGACGCGCTGCGGGCCGTCGTGGCGACGGGCGCGGACGTGGAGACGCTGTGGGACGTGGCGCGGATGCTCGATGTCGGCGACCGCGCGACGGGCACGCGCGCGCTGCAGGACCTGTATCGCGAGCTCGCCCTGGCCCCGGGCCGGGTGGACCTCGCGGCACTCTGGCGGCGCCTCGGCGTGCGGGTGGAAGGCGATCGGGTGACGTTCGACGACGGCGCCCCCCTCGCCGCCACGCGTCGCGCAATCGCTGGCCACTAGCCTTTTTTTCCGAAACGGCTTACCTGGGCCCCCGTAGTGCACTGTGACCACGGAGAAACGCGCACCATGAAGATGACCAATTCGATGATCGCGGCGGCAGTGGGCGGGATCCTGATGGGGGCGACGGGCTGCGGCGGCGACATGCCGCCGGCGAATGCGCCCACCGACACGAGCGGCGGCTCGATGGCTGCTCCGACCGCCCCGGCGGCCCCAGCCGCGCCGACGGCAGCGACTCCCGCGGTGCCCGCCGCGCCGGCTGCTCCCGCCGCACCCGCGGCGTCCACGCCGGCGACCCCCGCGACCCCGGCGCCGTCCGCTACCCCCGCGACGCCGGCGGCCAAGCACTCCTGCAAGGGCCAGAACGACTGCAAGGGACAAGGCGGTTGCAAGACGTCGAAGCACGCCTGCAAGGGCCAGAACGACTGCAAGGGCAAGGGCGGCTGCAAGGGCTGACCGAAGGTGGACGGGGAGACCGACCGTGGCGAATCGATTCGGTCTCCCCGATCTCGGCGTGGGCCTCGGCCTGAGGACGGCCCACTACGCACACGTCGTCGAGGTGCAGCCCGAGGTCGACTGGTTCGAGATCCTCAGCGAGAACTACATGCAGACGGCCGGGCGGCCGCTGCACTACCTCGACGCCGTCGCCGCGCGCTATCCGGTGGCGATGCACGGGGTATCGCTCTCGATCGGGTCGACCGATCCGCTCGACCGCACCTACCTCACCGAGCTGCGCGCGCTGCGCGACCGGACCGGCGCGCGGTGGGTCTCCGACCACCTTTGCTGGACGGGCGTCGGCGGCAGGAACACGCACGACCTGCTGCCCCTCCCCTACACCGAGGAGACGCTCCGGCACGTGGCCGCGCGGGTGCGCGCGGTGCAGGACTTCCTGGGGGCCCCCCTCGCGCTGGAGAACCCGTCGACGTACGTCGAGTTCGCCGGCGCCTCGATGCCAGAGTGGGAGTTTCTCGCTCGTCTGGCCGAGGACGCGGACTGCGCCCTGCTGCTCGACGTCAACAACGTCTTCGTGTCGGCCTTCAATCACGGCTTCGACCCGCGGACCTACCTGGCCGCGGTGCCTTACGACCGCGTGGTGCAGCTGCACGTGGCGGGGCACACGCACCACGGCACGCACATCATCGACTCGCACATCGGTCCCGTGGAGGACGAGGTCTGGCGGCTGCTCGGGGAGGCGTGGCGTCGCGCCGGCGGGGTCTCGGTCCTCCTCGAGTGGGACGCGGAGATCCCCGGCTTCGAGGAGACGCACGCCGAGGCCCTGCGCGCGAAGCAGTTCATCGGGGGCGCGACGTGACGTTGCGCGAACAGCAGCGCTGGTTCGCCGGTGCGGTGATGGACGACGCCCGCAGCCAGGAGGCGGCGGGCCACCTGACGCGGGGGCCGAAGCTCGACGCCCGCGAGCGCCTGGCCATCTACCAGCGTGCGTACCGGGCGCGGCTGGTGGAATGCCTGGCGGACGACTACCCGGTGCTGAAGAACGCGCTAGGAGACGAGGCGTTCGAGAAGCTCGCCACCGCCTACGTCGCCCGCTTTCCGTCGGTGGCGCCGAACCTGAACGCGTACGGGCGGCACATGCCGGGCTTCTGCGAGGGGTTCGCGGCTGACCTCGCCGCCCTGGAGTGGGCCATCGTGGAGGTGATCCACGCGCCGGGCGAGGCGCCGTTGACGCTCGAGGGCCTGGGGTCGGTCCCGATGGAGAAGTGGGTGGAGGCGCGCCTGCGCCCGAACTCCGCGCTGCGCCTGCTGCGCTTCGCCTACCCGGTGAACGCCTACTTCCAGGCCGATCGCGAGGGCGCCCGCCCGACCATCCCGCCCCCCGACCCCTCGGCGACGGCGGTGTATCGCAGCGCGCTCACCGTGTGGCGCATGGCGCTCTCACCGCCGATGGCCGCGCTGCTGTCGGCGCTGGTGGCGGGGAAGGCGCTCGGCGAGGCGCTGGCGCAGGTGGACGACGACGAGTCGCCTGACCATGTGATGGCCTGGTTCCGCCACTGGGTGTCGAGCGGCCTGTTCGTGGGCGTCGACCTGGGCTCGCCGTCTACTTGAGATCGACCTGCGCCTCGCAGAAGAGCAGGCCCTTGTCGTTGCAGTGCGTCTTCATGCAGGCGACCATCCGCTCCCGCCCGAGAGCGTTCATGCCAGCCAGCGTGTCGCGACAGTCACGCGTGGTCGACCCCAGCGCGACCCCCTCGCACCCATGGGCGATGGCGGTGCACTGCGTGGCGAGATCGTCAGGCGCCGCGTCCGCCTCCGCCGGACCGTAGTCGGGGACGATCGAGCAGGCGTTCATCAGGGCCGCGTGCCCGCACAAGTTGAGGCGGTCCTTGTCGCAGCGCTGGTTGGCGTTCAGCGCGTTGATGCAGGCCACTGCCCGCTCTGCCACGCGCGGCTTCAGCGCCTTCTTGTAGTCCTCGCAGCGCTTGGTGGGGAGCGCGCCGCAGCCGCCTTCCTCCGCGGGCCATCCGGGCGGCGGACAGGCGCCGGGGGCGCCCACCGTGTCGTCGCACGTCGGCGCCGGCCGTGGCGCGGGCGGCGGCGGGAGCGGCGCGGCCGACGCGGTCTCCTTGGGCGGCGGGGGGGGTGGCGCGGGCGGCGGCGGAAAGAAGACGTGCTTCTCCGAGGCCACGTAGCCCCCGACCCCTCCCGCGCCGAGCGTCACCACCAGGATGAAGAACGAGGCCTTGTCGATCTGCATGACCGGCTCCCTCCGATCATCGAGCGTACACCTCAGCGGCCTCGCGTTCACTGCGAGGCCACACCACCCCACGGGCACGCAGGTCCTCCACCGTGTCGTGCAACGTCACGCCGGGGTCGCGCGCGCTCCAGCCGAGCTCGCGCTCGGCCTTCGACGCGTCGAGGTACCAGAAGCACTGCGCCATCTCGACGCTCACCGCGTCCACCGTCGCCGGAACGCCGACCCGCGACGCCAGCCGCTCCATCAGGCGCGCGCCGAAGCGCGCCACCTCGCGCGAGCGCGGCATCGGCAGCCACGGTGCGCCGACGCCGGCCACCCGCGCCACGCGCGCGAAGAAGTCGCGCACCGTGAGGTTGCAGGCCCCGACGAGGTAGCGCTCCCCTGCCCGGCCGCGCTCCATGGCCAGGCGCATGGCCTCCGCGGCGTCGCGGGCGTCCACGAACGACAGGCCGCCCGCCGGCACCGCGGGCACGCCCCCCTCGAGCAGGAGGCGGAGATCCTCGGTGGACGACCCGTGCACGTCGCCCGGGCCGAGGAGCAGGCTCGGGTTGACGCTCACCACGTGGAAGCCGTCGCGGCTGCGTTCGAGCGCGGCCCGCTCCGCGAAGAGCTTGGACCGGTAGTACGGCCAGCGCGAAACGATGCCGATCGGGGCCGCGTCCTCTTCGGTCGCGACGTGCTCCCTCGTGTCGCTCACGGCGACGGTGCCGCTGGTGGAAGCGACCACCGCCCGGCGCACGCCGGCGGCGGCACAGGCGTCGAGCACCGTACGCGTCCCCTCCACGTGCAGGCGATAGAGCGTCTCGGCGTCCTCGGGCTTGCGCGATACCTTCCCCGCGCAGTGGAAGACGCCGTCGCACCCCGCAGCGGCCTCGCGCACCCGGCCCGCGTCGAGGACGTCGCCGCCGGTCGCCCGCGAGAAGGGCACGATGCGGTGCCCGTGCGCCTCGAGAGAGCGCACCAGGTGGGTGCCGAGGAAGCCCGTCGCTCCGGTGACCAGGTACCTCATGACGGCTGGTCCAGCTGGAAGACCTTCTGGAACGTCATCAGCAGCGCGACGTCGTTCGACTTGATCGCGCCCGACAGGAAGTCCGCCGGACTGGGCACGTACGACTCGCGAACGATCTTGGCGAAGATCTCCGGGCTGGTCTTGAGCACGCAGTCCGCCTGGCCGTTCTCCGGCTTGCCGGGGCGGACCTCACACCCCCGCGCGTCGACGCGCACCGTCCACTTCGCCAGCTCGTCGTTGCCGAGCGAGAAGTAGTAGCTGACCGACTTCTGCAGCTCGCCGGCGCGGAACTTCGCCTCGAGCTCGCCGAAGAGCTTCACCAGCGGGTGCTCGCGCTCCGGAGCGAGCGCTTCGCGACGGGTGGCCCTGGCCAGATCGAGGACCTTGCCCTCGGCGAGCGCCAGCACCGCCTCGCGGGCGATCCGCGCCACCTCGCGCGCGGCGTCCGCGGTCGACAGACCCTCCGTCAGCCGCCGCAGATCGGCCACCGCGAGCGGCGGCCCGATGCGCGCCAGGATGTCGCGCCGGGTGGGCACGGCCACGCCCTTGGGCATCGCCGCGTGCGTCCCGCCCAGGAACACGGGCAGGATGTCGACGCCGTGCACCAGCGCCAGGTGCCCCACCAGCGGCTTGAAGTCCTGGATCTCGCCGCCCGCGCTGCGCGTCCCCTCCGGGAAGACGAGCACCGTCTTGCCGCGCTCGATCACCTCGCTGGCCTGGCGGATGCCCTGGCGCAGCGACGCCTTGCGATCGATGGCCTTGAGGTTGGTGAGGTTCTCGAAGAACGCGCGCTTGATGCCGCTCTCGAAGAAGTAGTCCTGCGCCGCGAGCGACACCACGTCCTCGCCGTACTTGCCGAGGGCGTGCCTCACGAAGCCCATGTCGAGGTGGCTGGCGTGGTTGGCGACGACGATCACGTTGCGGTTGTGCGGGATGTAGGCGCGCCCGAAGACGCGCGGCTTCATCATCTCGCCGTAGAAGAAGTCCTGGAGCTTGCCGATGACCGCCTTGCCCAGCTCCTGCACCGGCTCGGGCAGGACGATGGGAGCGCCCGGCGCGTGCGAGGCCGTGCGGGCGGCCCGCGCCCCCGGAAGGCCCGCCGCCTGCACCAGCTCTTCCACGTCGGCCACGGTCACGCAGGCCTGGAGGCGCTGCGGATCGATGGCGCCGGAACGCGCCTCGAGCGCCTCCAGCAGCTCGGTGAGCAGCAGCGAGTCGAAGCCGAGCTCCCCCTGCAGGGTGGCGTGGGTCGTCACCTCGGCGACGGGGATGCCCTTCACCGCGGCGATGGCGAGCCGCACCGGGTTGACCTCCACCCCGTCGTCGGGCCGCGCCGTCGCGGCGATCATGCGGCGCAAGATCCCCCGCACCTCGTCGCGCTTCACCTTGCGCGTCGCCGTCCGCGGCAAGGGCGCCTCGTACAGGTGCACGATGGCCGGCCGCTGCGCGTAGGGCAGCTCGTCGATCGCCTTGCGCAGCGAGGCGCGCGCCTGCTCACGGTCCGAAGGGACGGCCAGGCACGCCAGCCGCTCGCTGCCGCGCACCTCGACGCCCACCACCGCCAGCTCCGTCACGTGCGGCACGTCGCCCAGGCGGTTCTCGACGTCGTCGGGGTAGACGTTCTCCCCGGTGGCGGAGATGACGACGTCCTTGAGGCGTCCGACGATCTCCAGCCGCCCCTTCCTGTCGATGCGCCCGAGGTCCCCCGTGTGCAGCCACCCTTCGGCGTCGATGGTCCGGCGCGTCGCCTCGTCGTCGGTGTAGCCGATCATCACGTTGGGGCCGCGCGCGATCACCTCGCCGATCCCGCGGTCGTCCGGGTTCGCGATCTCGAGCTCGACCCCCGGCACCGGCAGGCCGACGCCCGGCTCCATGCGCTTGCCGGGCCGTGCGACGGTGAGCACCGGGGCGGCCTCGGTCAGCCCGTAGCCCTCCGTCAGCCGGAGGCCGAGGCCGGCGAAGCGCTCTTGCGTCTCGCGCGGCAGTGCCGCGCCGCCGGAGATGAGCCACTTCACGTGCCCGCCCATCCGCGCGTGCACCGCGCCGAAGAGCACGCGCCCCACGTCGACGCCGACGTTGGCGGAGAGCCAGCGGTTCACCTCGCCCGCCGCGTCGAACGCCGCGCGCGCCAGCGGGCCGCGCGCGTCGACCTGCTGCAGGATCCGCCGCTCGAGCAGCTGCCACAGCGCCGGCACCCCGACCATCGCCGTCGCGCGCGAGGCCTGGAGGCCCGAGGCCACGCTGTCGCCGGTCAGCTCGTCGAGGTACACCACGCGCGCCCCGCGCGAGAGCGGCAGCAGCAGCCCGCAGGTGAACTCGAAGGTGTGATGCAGCGGCAGGACGCTGAGCACGGCGTCGCCCGGCGAGAGCGGGAAGATGGGCGCCAGCGCCGCCACCAGCGACGTGAAGTTGGCGTGCGTCAGCATCACGCCCTTGGGACGACCCGTGGTGCCGCTCGTGTAGATGAGGCTCGCCACGTCGCCGGGAGCCACCGTGACCTCGGGAGGCGCCAGCGCGTCGTCCTCCTCCGTGACCTGGTGCACGTCGAGCTGCGTCACCGTCGCATGCGCCGCCCCCACCTCGTCGCGCGCCTTCACCGTCCCGTCCCACACCACCGCCCGCGCTCCGCTCTCGGCGAGCACGTTCCGCCACGACGGCGCGTCGAGCGCCGGATCCACCGGCACCGCCGTCGCGCCCGCGCGCAGGATGCCGAGGTAGGCGATGGCCCAGTCGGGGTGGTTCTGCGCCGACAGCGCGACGCGATCGCCCTTGCCGACGCCGAGGGCCGCGAGCCGCGCCGCCATCGACGCCGAGCGGAGCTTCACGTCGCGGAAGCTGGTGCGCGTCAGGCCGTCGCCCGTCATCCGCTGGAGCGCCAGCGACAGATCGTGCCGCTCGGCCATCTCGTCCACCATCGACACCAGCGTCGCGTGCGCGGCCAGCGGCTTGACCTCCCGCTTCAGCTTGCGGTCCATCTCCGGCAGGATCCGCTGCTCCATCGCCGGCATGTGGACGTTCATCATCCAGTCGGCCCAGTCGATCGTCTCCGGCGACCAGGGCAGCCTGCCCTTGTCCGCGTCCGACAGGCGCGCGAAAGCGGCGCGCGTGTTCGAGCAGTCGAAGGGCCCGTTGGGACGGACCGTGAACGGCTCGAAGAGGCGCTGGATCTCGCCGATCTTGTCCTCTTGCCGCGCCACACCCTCGAGCGCGCGGGCCGCGGGGGCCAGGGCCGGCACGGTCTTCTTCACCAGCGACGCCAGCTCGCGCGTGACGCTGGCGATGGCAGGCGACCCGGTGAGCGCGAAGGTGGACGAGTCGACGAAGGTCGGCTCGAAGCGCGCCTGGAGCGCGTTGAGCAGCGGGTTGCCGTTGCCCTTCCGCTGGTAGTGCTTTCGCTTGTAGATGCCGACCAGCTCTCCGAACCGTTGCGCGGTGCATGGGTTCCGATCGCTGGCGCCCAGCTGGTACACCGGCGCCGCGGTGCCCTCCAGCAGCTCCGCCAGCGCCAGGATCATCCCGGCCACCACGTAGTCGGTGGGGATGAAGTCGAGCGGCGTCTGCCTGGCCAGCACCTGCTGCTGCCCCTTCATCATCAGGTAGATGAGCGGGGCGCTGGTGTTGACGCCCTCGTTGTAGCCGGGCACCGGGAACGCCAGCGTCGACTCGCAGCAGGCCGGGCGCGCGATGGTGAAGGGCAGACCGCTGCGGGCGATGACCTGCTCGCCGATGGCCTTGGTGTACGTGTAGATGTTCGGCCAGCCCCAGTGCGTCGCGCGGTCGAGGCCCGCCTCCACCAGCCGCTCGGCGATGAACTTGCGCTTCACCCGCGAGAGCTCGAGCTGGTAGGGCTCGCCGTGCGCGGGCTCGCCGCGGGCGCGGAGGTTCTTGCGCGCGCGCTCGGCGAACTCGCTCTGCCGGAACGCGTCGTCGCAGCGGTGCCTGGCCTGCGCGATCAGATCGAGGCACTCGGCGATCTCTCGGTCGGGGTCCCAGGTCGCCGCGCCGAGCTCGTCGGCGCGCGGGAAGGGGTGCACGCGCGGGTCTTCCTCGCGAATGGGGCCCTTGCGCGTGCCCGCCACGTAGCAGGTGCTGGTGTGCAGGACGGGGGAGTTGCCCAGCGCTCGCGCGAGCTCGACCACGTTCTGGGCGCCGAAGGCGTTGGCGTCGAGCGCGTCGTCGAGCGGCGGGTTGAAGTCGACCACGCCGGCCACGTTGACCACCGCGTCGATGGTCCCCCGCAGCTCGCGGACGAGCGCCTCGTCGAGCCCGCACATCGGCCGGCCCATGTCGCCGTCGATCGGCTCCACCTTGTCGCGCAGGAACGCCTCGAAGCCGTCGCCGTGCGCCGCGCGCAGCGGCGCCAGCGCCTCGCTGGTCGCGATGTCGCTCCAGAATCGCGCCTCCGGGGTGCCGCCGCCCCTGGGCCGGACCACCAGGAAGATCCGCCCCACCACCGGAAAGCGGTCGAGCAGCATCGACCAGAACACCTTGCCGAGGAACCCGGTGCCGCCGAGGACGACGAGCCTCGCCCCTTCGACGATGCGCGTGACGTCGAGATCGCCTGCCATGGCCGCCTCAGGCCGTCACGTCCGCCATCACGATGGGCGGGATGTGCATCATCGTGATCTCGGGATCGCGACGCCCGTCGCTCGCCATCGACAGGGCCTCCGCGAACGACCGCGCCGTCTCGTAGCCCAGCAGCTTTGGGATGTAGTCGTTGTCCGCGCCGACCACGA
>DATBQU010000287.1:0-10556 GCA_036560665.1 Polyangiaceae bacterium | reverse complement strand
GGCCGCCTTCTCCGCCGCGATCTTGTCGGCCGCGGCCTTCTCCGCCGCCGCCTTCTCGGCCGCCACCCGCTCGGCGGCGGCCTCCTTCTCCGCGGCGGCCTTCGCGGCAGCCGCCTTCTCCGCCGCGGCCCTCTCCGCGGCGGCCGCCTTCTCCCGGGCCTCCCGCTCGGCTGCGGCCTTCTCCGCGGCCACCCGCTCGGCGGCAGCCCTCTCGGCGGCGGCCGCCTTCTCCGCCGCGGCCTTCTCCGCTGCGACCCTCTCCGCTGCGGCCTTCTCCGCTGCGGCCCTCTCCGCGGCGACCTTCGCCGCGGCCGCCCGATCGGCGGCCGCCCCGTCGGCCTCGACGTGAACCGCCGGCGGCGGCATCGACAGGTCGTCCCTCACCCCGGCCACGAACCACCTGCTCCGCTCGGGCAGCGTCAGCCGGCGACGCTCGCCGGCGTCGCCCTCCGCATATTCGATCTCCAGCTCCGGCTGCGGGACGCGCTGCGCGTCGCCGAAGAGCGGGATGTGGAGCTCCTCCTCGCCGCGTCGCGTGGCGACGCCCAGAGCCTCGACCACCGCGCGCGCGCGCTCCTCGTAGCGCGCGGCGCGAGCGGCCCCACCCATCAGCAGGCCCTCCAGCGTCTGCAGCTTGGCCGCCCCGTCGGCCAGCGGCTCGCCCAGCGCCGGCAGCGCGGCCGCCAGCTCGATCTGCGCCTCCGAGAGCAACCCCTCCGAGAGCTCCGCCAGCACCCGCGCGATCACACCGTCGAGGCAGGCCTCGACGGCCGCGTTGTCGCTCTGCGCGGTGAGCGACGGCGTGATCATCTCCACCAGGTTGGCCTGGAAGCGCACCGGAGCGCCCGCGCCGCCCTTGGCGAAGTAGTAGAAGCCGCCGGTGATGCGGTCGGAGCCGATGGTGTGGACGCGGACCCCTTTGGCCACGAGCGGCTCGACGAGCGGGGCCTCGACTGCCACCAGCGTGCTCGCCAGCGCCGCGCGCCGCGCGCCGGCCAGCTTGCTCGCCTCGGAGTGGTTCTCGGGAAGCAGGACTCCGAGCTCGGCGGCGATGGGCTCGCCGAGATCGGCCCTGAGGATCACCGAGATTTCGCGACTCCAGGTGTGGAGCCCTTGCAGGGCGATCCAGCCAACGGCCGGGCCGACGTGCAAGATCGTCCGCTCCTGTTCGGAGGGTCCTACGTAGAGGAGGCCGGGGACACTGAGAGACACACCACTCATCGTCGTGGAATCTACCCTACCATCGAGGGGCGATGAGCCGCTCTTCCATGCGGAGGTGGCTGCGGCGCCGGCCTCGGAGACGGGGACGAGGCGCTGCCCCGCGCGACGATGGGCTACTGGACACGCTTCGCAGCTGGCGGGATCCGAACGGGCAAGAGGCAGCGCAATGGCCGACCTACGACGACTTCTGGGACTCGCTGCGCTGACGGCTTCGTCGCTCGCGGCGTGCGCCAACGGCGGCGGCGACCCCGGCGCGAACACCAAGGCGGACAGCGGCGGGACCGGCAGCGACTCCGCCGCGGGCGACGACGCGACGTCCTCGGGCGAGTCCGGCGCCGAGGGGGCCGCCTCCGACGGCGGCGGCGGCGACGATGGCGGATGCAGCTCGACGAGCTGCCTCAGCGGGTGCTGCGCCAACGGCGCGTGCCAGCCGGGGACGGCGAGCAATGCGTGCGGCAACGGCGGGCTGGTGTGCATCGACTGCACGCAGTCGGGCCAGTCGTGCGCGCAGCACGCGTGCGTGCAGGGAGCGTCGTGCTCTGGTTGCACAGGGTGCTGCGCGGCGGGATCGTGCGTGCCGGGGCTGTCGGATCAGGCGTGCGGGGTGAGCGGCGCCGCCTGCGTCGACTGCTCGAGCCAGACGCTGGCGTGCGTGAACGGTCATTGCATGTGAGGCGAGCCGGTCAGGCGGTCGTGCGCACGGCCGGCGAGGGATCCGTCATTTCGACTTGTCCCCGCTTTCCGCAGCCCGAGCAGACCGCGTCGATCCGCGAGAGATAGCACCAGGGCGCATCGCAGGGGCAGGCGGAGCGCGAGCGCACCACGGTCATCGGCGCGCTGCATCCAGGACACAGGGGCGGGGCCGGCGAGACGCTCATGCGCCGTAGTTTCTCCGAGCGAAGGAGCGACGTTCAAGCAGCGAAGCTCTTCTTCACGCCGATTCCGGCCAACCGTCACCGGGCTGCCGCGCAGCGTTACGCTGGTGGACGTACATGCGGACACGATGCGCTGGGCTCAGCAGCCCTTGGTCTTCGGGTCGGCCACCACCACGGCCGCGGGCACGTGCGGCGCGGCGAAGGACGGGTGACTGAAGTCGAAATAGTCGATGAGCGGCCACTCGTTGGCGTCGCGGTCGCTCACCGCAGGCAGTCCGAAGCGCAGCTCGAGGAATCGGAGGATGCTGGTGTGGCTGGTCACCTCGTGGCTGACGTAGTGCGCGCGCGACCACGGGCTGGCTACGAGGAGCGGCACGCGGAACCCGTAGACGTCGAAGGCGCCCGCCGTCTTGCCCTCGGCGGGGACGGCAGGCGGTGTCGAATCCGGCTGGCAGGCCCTGGCGGGCGGCATGTGGTCGTAGATGCCGCCTGCCTCGTCATAGGTGAGGATGAACGCCGCGCGCGGCCACTGCGGCGACGCGGCGAGGGTGTCGAAGACGTGCTGCACGAGCCGCTCGGCCTGCTGCATGTCCTCCGGCGGGTGCTCGTCCATGCCGGGGTAGATCCACGAGACGTTCGGCAGTGTCCCGGCCGCCGCGTCGCTGTCGAACGTCGTCATCGGACTGGCACCCTGGGGGATGTCCCCGCAGAACATCGACGTCTCGAACGAGTAGGGACCCGGGCAGTTCGTCGCCGCCTTGCCCGACGCGCTGTAGACGGCGAACGGCACTTTCGCGTCGGTCAGCCGCCTGAAGATGCTCGGCTGTCCGGGCGCCACGCCGGGCCCGTTCGCGATGTGGCCGGACGAGGTCCCCGCGTAGAGGTACAGGCGATTGGGACCGGTCGGCCCGAGCAGCGCGCTGAAGTAGTGGTCGCCGATGCCGTAAGTTCCGGCAAGCTCGTAGTAAAATGAGAGGTCGGTCTGGTCGAAGGTGCCGAGCGTCCGCTCGCCGCCCGGATCGTTGGTCCTGACGAAGCCGTCGTTGGCGCCGCCGTTCCAGTCGGCGTGCATCGAGTCCCAGTCGTGGGCGGTGTCGGCGAAGCAGTAATCGGTCTGGTGGAAGGGCGAGAACTTCTGTCCTTGCGCGTTCGCGAGCTGCACCCCCGGCGACTCGACGGCCACGTCGGTCTGCCCATACGCGGGCAGATGCGCGAAGTAGTGATCGAAGGCGCGGTTCTCCTGCGAGACGATCACGACGGTGTCGATGGGGATGTTCATCTTCGCGATCGATGGGCCGAACGTGTCCCGCGGGAGCGCGCCCTGCTTGAAGGCGCACGCCGCGCGCTGACCCGCGAAGGGGCCGTCGTCGGCCGGCGATCCATCGCCTCCGTCGCCGGCGTCGGAGGCGGCGTCGCCGGACGGCGGGACCGAACCGTCCCCGCCCGCGCGGGTCCCGGTGTCGTCGCCGGCCGCCGCGTCGTCCCCCGCCCCGCCGTCGGCGCCCGCCGCGGAGCTCGCGTTGCCGCTCGCCCCACCGCCACACCCCACCAGCACTGCCAGGGCAAACAGCGTCGGAACCCGTCCCATGCTCGCGACCTCCGGGCGTCCCTGCAAAGCAACGGCCGCGCCGGAGCAGGCGGCGCGCGCGACGCCAGCAACGTCGCGCACTTGCGCCGCGGCACCGCTCGCGCGGGCCATGCGACCCGTCCGGTCGCCGGTGCGACGCGTTCGTCGCACCGCCCGAGGTCTCTCACGGACCCGTCCCCAGCTTGTAGTGCGCCTGCACGCACTTCGGATCGAGCGCGTGGTCGTACACGGCGACCTCGTCGATGCTGCCCTGGAAGGTGCTCGGCGTGCCGGCTCCCCCGTTGAGGGCGCCGATGACGAAGGTGTCGGTCTGGGGGATGTCGACCGAGGGGTGCGCCTCGGAGGCCAGCACCGCGCCGTTCACGTAGTAGACCATCGCTGGGCTCTGGACCGAGTCGAACGTCCCGACTAGGTGGAACCACGCGCCCGTCGTGATCGTCCCGAGCGCCGCGGTGGGGTTGCTGCTCGCGCCGCCCCACCGCTCGAACCCCGAGAGGACCGACGCGTCGGGAGAGTCGAGGTAGATGAGGTACCCGTAGCGGGGGCTGGTGCTCGTGCTTTCGCTGGAGAGCACGCCCCGGTATTCCCCGTTGAGCAGCGTGGGGTAGATCCACGCCTCGACGCTGAAGGGCGCGGTGTGGATGAACGACAGCTGCGTCCCCACGGTGACGAGCGAGCTCGACCCGTTGAAGCCCGCCGCGGTGTCCGCGGGGTCGGTCTTGACCGCGCCCGTCAATCCGAGCGTGACGTTGGCGTAGGTCCCCGTGTTGCCGTGGCCGCTCGAGTCGGCGGCCGTCGTGGCGGGCGCCGCCTCGTCGAGGCGGTAGTACGCGACCGGGTGGTCGGAGAGGACGGACGTCACGTACGCGTCGGTGAGGCAGCCCGCGTCGATCGGCGTGGGGGCCTCGGCGGGCGCGTCGTTCGTCGCCGCGACGTCGGCCGGGGCGTCGACGGCACCGCTCTCGATCGCCTCGCCGTCGGGCGGCCCGGTCGCCGAGTCCGCCGCGGAGTCGCTCGAGACGGACGATGCATCCGGCGCTCCCGCGTCGCCGCCGACCAGCTCGTCGAGCGACGACGTGAGCCAGCACGCCGCGAGCGACGCGGCGGCGAGCAGCACGCCGGCACGACGGAGAGGGGCCCTCACGCTTGGAAGTCTTCAGGAGCAACGGTGGTGCGTCAATCGCGGCCCCCGCCCGGGCGCGCGATCTCGCGTGCTACGATGGTGTTGCGATGGAGGCCAGGGAGCAGCGCTCCGCCCCGTTACGGGTGGTCGGCCGCTACGTGGTCCAGCGGGAGATTGCCACCGGCGGGATGGCCACCGTGTTCCTCGGCAAGCTGCGCGGCCCGGTGGGGTTCTCGCCCATCGTCGCCATCAAGGCGCTGCACCCCCACTTCGCGCGAGAGCCGGAGTTCGTCCGGATGTTCCTCGACGAGGCGCGGCTCGCGGCCCGCGTCCGGCACGCCAACGTGGTGCCCGTCATCGACGTGCACGACGAGGACGGCAACCTGTTCCTGGTGCTCGAGTACATCCACGGCGAATCGCTGGCGCGCCTGCTCACCCTCGCCCGGCGCGAGGAGCGATTGCCCTCGCTGGGCATCGTGTCCGCCGTGGTGTGCGACGTCCTTCACGGCCTGCACGCGGCGCACGAGGCGCGCGACGAGCGCGGCGAGCCGCTCGGCATCGTTCACCGCGACGTGTCGCCGCACAACGTGCTGGTCGGCGCCGACGGAGTGGCGCACGTCTTCGACTTCGGGATCGCCAAGGCGGCGGGACGGATCACGACGACGAGGGAGGGACAGGTCAAGGGCAAGTTCGCTTACATGGCGCCGGAGCAGCTCCGCGGCGAGGCGATCAATCGGCAGGCCGACGTCTACGCGGCGGCCATCGTCCTGTGGGAGACGCTGACCGGCGAGCGGCTCTTCAAGGCAGACAGCGAGGGCAACACCGTGGCCCGGGCGCTCTTCGCCCCCATCCCTCTGCCGAGCTCGGTCCGCTCCGACCTGCCGGCGGCGGTCGATGCGGTGGTCATGCGCGGCCTGGCCCGGGAGCGGTCGGCGCGCTTCACGACGGCCAAGGAGATGGCGCTCGCCCTCCAGGCCGCCGTGCCTCCCGCGCCGCCGCCGGAGGTGGGCGAGTGGGTGGAGGGACTCGCGTTCGAGGCGCTCGAGGAGCGCGCGCGGCTCATCGCGACGATCGAGAGCGGAGTGGCGGACACGGTGAGCGTCCAGCCCGAGGGCCGCGTCGCCCTCTCGGCGCCGCCTCCGCCGGCGCGCGCCCGGTCGCGCGCGGTGCTGGCGCTCGGCGCGATGGCACTCGTGGCCCTGGGAATCGGGGTCGGGTTGCGCGCGCGGGTGGACTCGACCGTGGTCGCGCCGCCGGCGACGGTGACGGTGACGGGGCCTCTCGGATCCCCCGAGCCCCCGGATCCTTCCGCGATGGCAGCGACGATCGCCCCCCCCTCGGGCGTCGAGAGCGCGGGCGCGCCGGAGCCTCCCCCGCCGGCACCGCCCCGGAACCCCGCCCCGGCGGGTCCTCGGGCACGCGCCTGGAGCAGCGGGCGCGGTGCCGCGGCAGCGGCGGCCCCTGCCGGCTCCTCGCCCGCGCGTTGCACGCGGCGCACGCCCGACGGCGTCATCACCTTCGACGCGGAGTGCTTGCGCGGAGCCCAGCGCACGCCGTAGAGAGAGCGGCCTCGATGCGTCCTCCGCGTCTGGCCCTGGCCGTGGGAGCGCTCGGCGTCCTGCTCGTCGCGTCGGAGAGCGCGCGGGCCGACGCCATCGACGCGTGCGTGTCGGCAGCGACCTCGGGGCAGCTTGCGCAGCGGCGCGGGCAGCTGCGTGCCGCGCGGCGCGCATTCCTCGCGTGCGCGATGCCGGAGTGCCCCGCCGAGGTCAAGGCAGTGTGCGAGCCGCTCCTGGCGAACGTCGAGAGCAGCCTCCCGACCGTCATCCTCGGCGCGCGGGACGACCGCGGGCAGGACCTCGCCGACGTCCGCGTCTCGGTCGACGGCGCCGCCTTCGCCGAGACGCTCGACGGCAAGGCTGCGGCGATGGATCCGGGGCCCCACGTGCTGCGCTTCGAGCGGGTGGGGGCGCCCCCCGTCGAGCTCCAGGTCGTCATCCGCGAGGCCGAGAAGAACCGCGCCATCGGCGTCGTCCTGCCGGCCGGTCCGGGGGCGGACCGCGACGGGCAGCCGGAGGCCCGGAGCCCTCGCGTGGGCCCTCCCGCGCCCTTCTACGCGCTCGGCGGCGTCGCGCTGGTCTCGGTCGGCGTGTTCGCCACTCTCGCCATCCACGGGCAGCGTCAGTTCGACGGTTGCAACCCGCATGGCTGCTCCCAGTCGACGGTGGACTCGCTCGCGCTCGAGCGGGGACTGGCCTTCGGGGCGCTCGGTGTGGGGGTGGTCTCGGCCGGCGTGGCGGCGTGGCTCTTCGCCACGCGGCCCGCGTCGACGACCACGCCCGGGCCGGCGCCAGTGACGCTCACCGTCGGCCCGTCGAGCCACGGGGCGATGGTCGCCGCGTTCGCGGTGTTCTGAGCGACGACGTCCTGCGGCGGTGGGCCACGAGCCCGAGGCCCAGCGCCGTGAGCGCGACGCCTGGGCCGCCGTTCGCGGTCGCGGACGACGCGCGGCAACCGCAGCTCGCGGAGGCGCCGCTCGCGGCAGCCGGCTGGAGGCCGTCGCCGCCTCCGGCGTCCTCCGAGGCGGGCGGCGAGGACGAGCCACCGTCCGACGGGGACGGCGAGGCCGCGTCGACACCCCCATCCGGCCCGCCGCCGGAACAGCCGAGCGGGATCGCTTCCACGCCGGCGTCGGCGCACGCCCCTCCGGCGAAGCAGCAGCTGCGCGCCTGCCCGAAGCCCGTCCAGCGCGCCGTGAGCGCGGCCTCGCTCGCCGGATCGGGCGCGTCGCCGAAGATCGCGCCGAGCCCCCCGCGAAGCGCGACGAGCTTCGCCGTCCCCTCCGTCACGTCGGGCTCGAACTCGCTCCCCTCCGTCCAGTCGTCCCACGTCTCCAGGTAGGTGCCGCGCAGCCGGGCGCTCCCCTTCGCCAGCTGCGCCAGGTAGTCGGCCTGGCCCGCGAGCACCGCCGGGTCGCGCGGGATCTCGCGCGCACGGCACGCGCCCCAGTCCTGCGTGTAGTCGTCGAACCCTGGCGAGAGCGCGCCGAACACCACCCGCCCCGGGTACTTGCCGACGTCGCTCACCAGCTGTGCGTGCAGGGCCTGCCCATACGCGGCGGCGCGCTTGCGCAGATCCGGATCCGCCGCGTCGGTGCTCGCCCAGAGCCCCAGGTTGACCCAGGGTGTGAGCGCGTCGAACGCCGCGTAGAACGTGCTGTCGAGCGTCGTCCCCAGCGCGTAGAAGTCGACGCCGCTGGCCGCCCGCGCCCCCTCCAGCACGCCCTGGAGCTCGGCCGGGGTCACCAGCCCCGCGTCGACGTAGAGGGCGAGCAGCGGCTTGCCCTGGATCACGACCGCCGAGGGGTGCGCCGCCGCCGCCCTCGCCAGGTCCACCAGGTCGGCCTGCAGCGCGGCGAGACGATCCGCCTGCGTGCCCAGCCCGAACGCCGAGCCGAAGTGCCAGTACACGGTGGCGTCGTCCCCCGCGATCACCGCGTTCCGCAGCCCGGCCTTGTCGGCCTCGCCGTAGAAGGACAGCAGCGCCCGGTACGCGAGATCCCACGTCGCTGACTGCTTGTTCGCGGGGTACGCCGAGGTGAACTTCACGCTGTCGATCTGGATGGCCCAGGCGTCGAAGCCGCCCGCCGTGTCGCACCCGCTGCGCAGCGTGGAGAGCATCAGGTCCACCCTCCGCAAGCTCTCGGCGTCTCGCCCGCTCGAGGAGTAGATGCCGGCCAGGGGCCGGCGCCGGGAGGCAATGGAGCGCTGCAACCCTGCGTCCTCGAAGTCGGCGCACGTCGCGGGATCGTTGGACAGTCCGCACTGGGGGAAGCCCTGGAGCCAGTTGCCGTAGCCAGGGTCCATCCCGGGCCCCTGCGGATCGCCGGCCTTCACGCCGAACCAGCTCATGGCGAACATGATCGAGAGTCTCGGCGGCATCGCGCCGTCGAGGTCGAAGGTGTGCGCGGCCAGGACGGGGGTGGCGGCGAAGAACGCGCAGAGCGCGGCCGCGACGCTGGACCAACGGCGGAGCGACGGGGGCATGCCCGACGCTCCTAGCGAGCGCCGTACCGTGGTCGCCCTGCCCGTACTGCCCGGAGAAGACACCGGGCCACGGTGCGACAAACGGGTCGCAGCGACCGCTCGCGTCGCATCACGCGCACGCTACTTCTGGTTCCTGGCGCGCACGCGCTGCAGGTGTCGGCGGGCGATGCCCGATGCCGCGGCCGCGCGCAGGACGTTGCCGCCGTGCTCGGCGAGCACACGCGCGACATAGTGGCGCTCGAACTCGCGAAGCACCCGCCGCCGCGCCGCGCTGAAGGGCAGGCCGAGCGCGAGGACACGCTCGAGCCCGCCTTCCCCTCGCGGGTCGTCCGGGACGCCCTCATCGCTCGCGTCCTCCCGCGCGCCCTCGGCGACGGCGAAGTCGCCGAGCGCGAGGTACCTCGACACGGCGTTGCGCAGCTCGCGGACGTTGCCGGGCCACGCGTAGTCCTCCCAGCGCGAGAGCACCTGCTCGGGCAGCGACCCCTCCGCGCCTCCGAGGTGCTCGGCGAACGCGCGCGCGAGCAGCGGCACGTCCCCGTGGCGCCGGCGCAGCGGGGGCAGCTCGAGGCGCCCCACCGCCAGGCGGTGGAACAGATCGTCGCGGAATCGGCCGGCCTGCACCTCCCGATCCAGGTCCCGGCGCGTGGCGGCGAGGACGCGGACGTCGACCCGGACCGCTCGATCGCCTCCGACCCTCCGCACCTCGGCGCGCTCCAGCGCGCGCAGGAGCTTCGGCTGGAGGGCGAGGTCCAGATCGCCGATCTCGTCGATGAGGAGCGTCCCCCCGTGGGCCAGCTCGAAGATCCCGCGGCGCCGCGCGACCGCGCCGGTGAAGGCGCCGCGCTCGTGACCGAACAGCTCCGACTCGACCAGACCGGGCGGCACCGCCGTGCAGTCGAACACCACGAAGGGTCCGCTGGCCCTCGGGCCGGTCTCGTGCAGCGACTCGGCGAGCAGCTCCTTGCCCGTGCCGGTCTCCCCCTCGATGATGAGCGGGACGTTCGCCGCGGCGAGCCGCTCGCACAGAGGATACAGGCGGCGCATCTCCCTGCTCGCGCCGAGCACGCGGCCGAAGCTCGACGCGTCCGACAGGGGGACGATGGTCGCCTGCGACTCGAGCTCCACGCGCAGGGTGGTCTGCCCGATCCGCACCAGCTCGCCACCACGCAGGTAGGCGTCGACCACGGCGACGTCGTTGACCAGCGTGCCGTTGGTGGAGCCGAGATCGACGAGGTGCAGCCGTGTCTCGCCGACGTCGACCGACGCGTGGCGACGGGAGGCCATGCGATCCGACAGGCGCAGGTCGCAGGCGGGCCCCTGCCCGATGAGCACGGCGGACGGGCGCGTGGCGTCGACGCTCAGAGCCTTGCCGCGATCGGGCCCCTCGACCACGGTGATGCGGAACGTCGGCGTCGACATCGCCGCGGGTGCCTGCTTGGGCGCGACGGTCGTGGTGCGGTCGTCGAACCCATCGTCGCGACGCGGGGTCACGCCGGGTAACGTACCACCCTGTCGCGCGCACCCGCGTGCTAGCTGGTCCACGCGGAACTGGCGCCGCCGGCGGAAATGAAGGACACCCTCCGGGAGATGTCCCAGGCGGCGACCCCCGGCAAGCCCACGCAGGCGCTGGCGACGAGCGATCGCCCCGCGTCCCCCGCGCCGTCGGCCGTGGCCCACCGCACCGCCTCGGTGAGCGGGTG
>DATBQU010000286.1:0-2914 GCA_036560665.1 Polyangiaceae bacterium | reverse complement strand
TCGAGCCTCCATGACGACCTGCCACGGCCGCGGCGCGACGATCGCGCTGCTTCTCGCGACCGCGGCGTGCAGCGCGGGCAGCACGGTGGCCGGGCCCTCGGATGGCGGCGACGACTCCGGATCGTCCGATGCCACCGGCGCCGTCGACGCCCCCTCCGAGGCCGACGACGCGACGAGCGACGCCGCCGACGGAGGCGCCCTCTGCCCCGCCGACGTCCCGGAGGCCGGCACGCCGTGCTCCTCGCCGCAGCCGCCCTTCCCGTTCGAGGCCCAGTGCGAGTACGGCGCCGACCCGCACTGCACCACCACGGCGACCTGCGACAAGCAGTGGACGGTGCTCCCCTGCCCGCAGAGCCCGACCGGGTGCCCCGCGGCGTTCGACGCAGGCGCGGGGGGCGCGTGCGCGCCCGTGAAGGGCGTGTGCGACTACCCGCAGGGGCAGTGCGGGTGCCTGGGGTGCAACGGCGGCGCGGCCTGCCCCGACCTGTGCGGGCCCGACGCCAGCCCCACCGGCACCGTCTGGCAGTGCGCGAGCTGGCCGATGCCGCCGGGCTGTCCCTGGCCGCGGCCGCTGCTCGGAACCCCATGCTCGGGCCCCCCGGGGAACCGCGTGTGCGACTACGGGGTGGGCATCTTCGACACGTGCTCGGTGCCCCTCGATCCCCGGCAAGCCTGCGTCGGCGGGCGCTGGGTGGCGTACATCGCGGGCGGCTGAACGACGATCGTTGCCATGCTCACGATCAGCCGGCGACGAGGCCCGGGCTCACGAGCGGCTCAGAACGTCTTGTACGCGGCCACCACCGTGCCCAGCGCCGCCGTCACGACGGCGAGGGCCGCCGCGGCGACGAAGGCCAGATGGGCCGCCTTGCGCAGCGACTCCTGCGCGCGACCCTCGAGGCGCGTCGCTCCCACGTAGGCGATGGTCCCGGCCCAGGCGAGCACGATCGCCCCGAAGGCCAGGTGCTCCTTGCGCTCGAACAGGAAGCCCACGCTTGCCGCGTGCGCGAAGATGGGCTGGCGCAGCTTGTCGCGGTAGTCGGCGTACATGGCGACGCCCAGCGCCCCCACCAGGGTGACCACCCCGGCGGCGAGCCCGACCGACAGGTGCGCCTTGCGCTTCGTCCGCCGCAGCAGGATCGCCGGGTGAACGAGGGCGATCGCCGCCAGCCAGCCCAGGTGACCGTGCACGTGCTCCAGGATGCGCAGCGGGTCGATGGGGACCACGGCTCCTCTTGTAGACCACCCCGGGCGTCGACGGCATCGTCCGTGAAAGGGAACCCCCCAGGACCGGCGAAACCGCACGACGGCGGGACAGCTTGGCGCGAAGGAGGTCGTTACGATGGGTCAGCATGGGACAGCGTGCCTCGGGACGGGGAGTAGCAAGTCGACCCATCTGGTAAGAAGGGGGACCGGGATGACCGACGACAGGACGGACAAGCCGACGGCCGAGGGGGCGGGGGCGGGGGCGCACATCCTGCTCTTCGAGGACGACGAGACGCTGGCGGGCCTGCTGGCGCGCGTGCTGCGCACCGAGGGCTACCACGTCGATGTGCTCGACAGCGCGGCGGACATGCCTCCCGTCGCGAAGCTGCTGCGCTACGACGTCGTGCTCAGCGACATCCACCTCGCCAACGACACCAACGGGCACGACGTCCTCAAGCGCATCCGCGTGGGCAGCCCCACCACGCCGGTCATCCTGATGACGGCCTACGCCGACATCGAGGGCGCCATGAACGCCGTGGGCGAGGGCGCCTACGACTACCTGGCCAAGCCCATCGAGCCGACGGAGCTCAAGCGCATGGTCTCCGAGGCCATCGCCCGCCGGCGCCTGGCGGCGAGCGGCGAGGACGCGGCCACCAAGGGCTACGCCCAGCCGGTGGCGCAGATCGTCGGCACGACGCCGGCCATGCTCAGCGTCTACAAGACGGTGGCCCACGTGGCGCCCACCACGGCGACGGTGCTCATCGTGGGCGAGAGCGGCACCGGCAAGGAGCTGGTCGCCAAGGCCATCCACCTCAAGAGCCCGCGGGCCACCAAGCCGTTCGTGGCCATCAACTGCGGCGCGCTGCCGGAGTCGATCCTCGAGAGCGAGCTCTTCGGCCACGAGCGCGGCTCGTTCACCGGCGCCAGCGCCCAGAAGCGAGGCCTCTTCGAGGAGGCCAAGGGCGGGACGCTGTTCCTCGACGAGATCGGCGAGATCAGCCCGAAGATGCAGGTGCAGCTGCTGCGCGTCCTGCAGGAGTCGGAGATCCGGCGCGTGGGCGCGGCGGAGACGATCAAGGTCGACGTGCGCGTGGTGGCGGCGACCAACCGCGACCTCAAGGCGGAGGTGGTGGCCGGCCGTTTCCGGGACGACCTGCTCTTCCGCCTCCAGGTGGTGACGGTGCGGGTGCCGGCGGTGCGCGAGCGCAAGGGCGACGTCCCGCTGCTCATCAAGCACTTCATCGCGCGCCACTCCGAGCGGCTGGGGCGCCCCGCGCCGCGCGTCGCGCCGGAGGTGTTCGAGATGCTGGAGGGCTACGAGTTCCCCGGCAACGTGCGCGAGCTGTCGCACATCATCGAACGCGCGATGCTTCTGGCGCGCGAGGGCGTCATCACCGCCAGCGACCTGCCGCCCGAGGTGACGCGGGCGTGGACGGTGCAGGGGGGCACGGGGGGCAGCATGGGCTCGCTCGCCGACGACTGGCCCTCGCTGTCGGTCCTCGAGCGCCGCTACATCGACCGCGTGCTGTCGCGCACCGGCGGCAACAAGACGCGCGCCGCCGAGGTGCTCGGCATCGACCGCCGCACCCTGAACCGCATGTTCGCCCGCGAGCGCGCGGCGGCGACGGGCCAGCAGCTCACCGACGAGGAGCTCGACGCGCTCTCGCACGACGAAGACTGAGGTCCCGCCGAAGGCGGGCCGACGGCCCGA
>DATBQU010000285.1:0-6996 GCA_036560665.1 Polyangiaceae bacterium | reverse complement strand
GACCTGCAGGCCTTCGGCGCCGACGACGACGCGCGCCTGGTGAACGACCTCATCGAGGTGTTCGCCGATCCGGTGTTCGACGCCTACCAGCTCACGTCGACCGATCTGCGCGACCTCGCCGTCAACCACCCGCACGTCTCGCGCGCGGTGCTCGCGCTGTACCGCTCGTACGGCACGCAGCGCGTGGAGAGCGAGGAGCTCGCCTCGCGCCTCGAGGGCGACGAGGGCGCGGGGATGGACCGCTCGCAGCTGCCCTCCGAGGAGGTGAACGACCTCGTCCAGCAGCACATGAACTACTTCCCGGAGCTGGAGGAGGCCGCCGAGGAGCTGTGGCGCAAGGGCCGCTTCGACGCGGAGGAGCTGTACGCGGGCCTCATCCGCTACCTCGACAAGCACCACGGCATCCACGTGCGCATCGCGCGCGGCGGGGCCGAGCGCGGCGTCCTGCGCCGCTTCGACGCGGAGAAAAAGATCCTCACGCTGAGCGAGCTCCTGCCCACGCGGTCGCGCACCTTCCAGCTCGCCCACCAGATCGCGCTCCTCACCCAGCGCGCGAAGATCGACCGCATCGTCGCCGAGGGGCACCTCACCACCGAGGAGTCGCGCGGCCTGTCGCGCGTCGCCCTCGCCAACTACGTGGCCGGCGCCATCCTCATGCCGTACGGCCCCTTCCTCGAGGCGTGCCGCCAGGAGCGCTACGACATCGAGGTCATCGGCCGCAGGTTCCGCGTCGGGTTCGAGCAGGTGTGCCACCGCTTCACCTCCATGCGCCGGCCGGGCGCCGAGGGCCTGCCCTTCCACATGATCCGCATCGACGTGGCCGGCAACATCAGCAAGCGCTTCAGCGCCAGCGGCATCCGCTTCGCGCGCTTCAGCGGCGCCTGCCCGCGGTGGAACATCTTCCAGGCCTTCATGACCCCGGGGATGATCCGCATCCAGCTCTCGCGCTTCTCCGACGGCACCACCTACTTCTGCCTGGCCCGCACCATCCTCAAGGACTCCGGCGGCTACCACGCGCAGCAGCCGGTGCAGGCCATCGGCCTCGGCTGCCGCATCGAGCACGCCCGCGAGATGGTCTACTCCGACGGCGTGGACCTCGAGAACGCGCAGATGGCCACGCCGGTGGGCGTCACCTGCCGCCTGTGCGACCGCTCGGACTGCGAGCAGCGCGCCTTCCCCTCCATCCGCCACCCGCTCCAGGTCGACGAGAACGTGCGGGGCATGTCCATCTTCGCGCCGGTCCTGCCGAAGGTGCTTCCGTAGGGAAGGCCGAAAACTTTACCCGCGCCGCGAGCCCTGCGTATCTCGGGTCGATGGCGGGGACCGGCCTCAGGCGCGAGCTGGTGATGGGGACCACGGTGGCGTGGCTCGCGCTGGCGTGCGGCCCCAAGCCGGACCTGCCTGCCGCCGACATGCCCGGCGTCGCCGAGGAGCAGCCCGCCGACCTGGCCCCCGCGCCCCCCCCGGCCCACGTCCGCCCCGACGGACCGCGCCTCTACGCGCTCGCCCTCGAGACGCGGATCTACGAGCGCCCCGACGCGCGCTCCCGCGTCCTCGGCTACGTGCGCCTCGGGCAGAGCGTGCCGCGCTCGATGCGCGCCGTCGACGGCGTGCGCTGCGACGCGGGCTGGTACGAGGTGCTGCCGCACGGCTACGTGTGCCTCGACGGCGGCGCCACCCTCGACGAGCACGACAAGCTGCTGCGCGCGCTCGGCACCAAGCCCGACCTCGGCAAGCCGATGCCGTACCTCTACGGCTTCGCCCGGCGCGACGCGACGCTCTGGCACATGGTGCCCGACCACAAGCTCATGGACCGCTGGGAGTACGCCTTCCAGGGCCACCTCAAGGAGTACCGGAAGCACCACAAGCTCTGGAACCGCGTCGACGCCGCTGGCGCCAACCAGGTGCCGCTCGACGAGCGCGGCAACGCCAAGATGCTCCCGCGCGAGGTGCCGCCCGTGCCCCCGCAGCCCGACGAGGAGCACCTCTTCCCGGACCTCGGCGACGGCTCCATCCCCTGGTGGCTGCGCGGCGACCGGCAGATCCCCAACGTGTCGTCGTACGTCGCGCCGGACGGGTCGGCGGTGCGCGGCAAGGTGTTCCGCCACGCCGGCCTCGCCGTGCTGGGGAGCTTCCGCGCGGGCAAGGAGAGCGACAACCGCAAGTTCACGGTGCTCCTCGACGGGCGGCTCATCGGCGAGGACAAGCTCAAGCCGCACTACGCGTCGCCCTTCCACGGCGTCGCCCTCGACGGCTCGCTGCCCATGCCCTTCGCCATGGTCCGCCGCCACGACGCCATCTACCTCGACGCCTCGGGCGACAACCTCGGGCGCGCGGCGTTCGGCGACCTGGTGCCGCTGACGGGCAAGGTGCTGCCCAGGGAGCAGAAGTACCTCTACGGCACGAAGGACGGCCGCTGGATGCGCGAGGACCAGGTGGCGGTCTTCGACGTGCCGCCGCCGCCCACCACCTTCGACTGGAAGAACACCAAGTGGATCGACGTGTCGATCACCTTCCAGTCGCTCGTCCTCTACGAGGGCGAGAAGCCGGTGTACGCCACGCTCGTCTCCACCGGCGTCGACGGCATGGGCGACCCCAAGACGACGCGCTCGACGGTGCGCGGCGAGTTCCGCATCGGGTTCAAGCACGTCACCACCACCATGGACGCCGACGATCCCGAGAATCACTTCGAGCTGCGCGACGTGCCGTGGGTGGAGTACTTCGAGGGCAGCTACGCGCTGCACGCCGCGTACTGGCACGACGACTTCGGCCGCCCGCGCAGCCACGGCTGCGTCAACATGTCGCCCGTCGACGCCCGCCGCGTCTTCTTCTGGACCGATCCGCCGCTGCCCGAGGGGTGGCACGCGGTGAAGGCGGGCAACACCATGGGCCAGGGGACGTGGGTGAGGGTTCGGCGCTAGAAGGTGGGCATGCGCCCGCTGCACGTCGACCCCGACATCCGCCGCGCCCGCTCGCTGCCGGGCGAGGTGTACACCCACGAGGCGTGGTTTTCGCACCTCCGCGAGCGCGTGTTCGCGCGCACCTGGCACCTCGTCGCCGACGGCGAGGCGCTCGAGGGCGCGGGCCGCGTGATGCCGTGCACGCTGCTCGGCGGGTGCCTCGACGAGCCGCTGGCGCTGACGCGCGACGCCGCGGGGACGCTGCACTTGGTGTCCAACGTGTGCACCCACCGCGGCAACCTGGTGGTGCAGGAGGCGGGCGTGGCGCAGGGCCTGCGCTGCCGCTACCACGGGCGCCGCTTCGGGCTCGACGGGCGCTTCGTGTCGATGCCGGAGTTCGAGGGGGTGACCTCGTTCCCCGCGCCGTCCGACGATCTGGCGCGGGTGCCCTTCGCCAGGCTGGAGCGCTTCGTCTTCGCCAGCGTGGCGCCGGCCATGCCGTTCGACGACGTGGTCGCGCCGGTGCGCGCGCTGTCCGGTGCGCTCGGCATGACCGGCCTGACGCACGCGCCGGAGCGCTCGCGCGACTACACGTTCGACGCCCACTGGGCGCTCTACTGCGACAACTTCCTGGAGGGCTTCCACATCCCCTTCGTGCACGCCGGCCTGGCCAGCGCGGTGGACTACGGCTCGTACCGCACCGAGCTGCACCGCTGGGGCACGCTCCAGGTGGCGCACGCCAAGGACGGGCAGGACGCCTTCGACGCGCGCCCGGGCGCCGAGGAGCGCGTTGCCGCGTACTACTTCTTCCTCTTCCCCGCGACGATGCTCAACATCTACCCCTGGGGCGTCTCCATCAACGTGGTGCAGCCGCTCGGCGTGGCGCGCACGCGCGTGTCGTTCTCGACGTACGTGAAGGACGCGTCGCGCCTGGCGAAGGGCGCCGGCGCCGATCTCCACGGCGTGGAGATGGAGGACGAGGCCGTCGTCGAGTCCGTGCAGAAGGGCGTGCGCGCGCGCCTCTACGGGGGCGGGCGGTATTCGCCCACGCGGGAGACCGGCGTGCACCACTTCCACCGGCTCCTCGCGGAGATGTGCGCGTAGCGGGACGCCCGGGAGAGAGGGGAGAGCCGCAGAGACGCAGAGGACGCAGAGGGGATTTTCCTCTCCCTCTGCGCTTTCTGCGTCTCTGCGGCTTTCTCCAGAGGCAGTGGGGGGTCCCTCGCGACCGTGGACCCCTCGAGGAGGCTCGTTGACCCCTCGAGGAGCCTCTTCGACCCCTCGAGGACCGTCCTCGACCCCTCGAGGACCCTCTTCGAGGCCTCGAGGACCCACTTCGACCCCTCGCGGACCCTCCTCGACCCCTCGAGGAGCCTCTTCGACCCCTCGAGGACCTTCCTCGACCCCTCGGAGAGGGTCGTCGACGCCTCGCGTTACTCCGCGGCGGCCTCGCTCGTCGTCACCGGGGCCGCCTGGGGCGTCTCTTCTTCCCGCTCGTGGCTCATGCCGCCGCTCGATTCGCCGTAGGCCTCCTCGCCGTGCTGCGTGACGTCGAGGCCCTCGCGCTCGTCGGACTCGGCGACGCGCAGGCCGAAGGTGGCCTGGATGAACCTGAGGATGCCGAAGGTGACCACGGCGGCGTAGAGGCCCGTCGCGGCGCAGGCGATGGCCTGGATGCCGAGCTGCCGCACGTTGCCGAAGAGGGCGCCGTCGGCGCCGGCGTCGTTGAGCGCCTTCTGCGCGAAGACGCCGGTCAGCAGCGCCCCCGCCAGGCCGCCGACGCCGTGCACGCCGAAGGCGTCGAGCGAGTCGTCGTAGCCGAAGCGGTTCTTGAGCAGCACCGCCCCGTAACAGACGCCGCCCGCGGTGAAGCCGATGACGATCGCCGCCCAGGGGGCCACGTACCCGGCCGCCGGGGTGATGGCCACCAGGCCCGCCACCAGGCCCGACGCGACGCCGAGCGCCGTGGGCTTGCCGCGGTGCCGCCACTCGACGACGAGCCACCCCAGGGCCCCGCCCGCGGCGCCGAGGTGCGTGGTCACGAAGGCGAGCGCCGCCAGCTGACCGCTCGACAGGGCGCTGCCTGAATTGAAGCCGAACCAGCCGAACCAAAGCAACCCCGCGCCCACGATGGTCATCGTGAGGTCGTGGGGAAGCGACCGACGCTGGGGGTAGCCTGCGCGCTTGCCGATGACGATGGCGCACACGAGCGCGGAGACGCCGGCGGTGAGGTGCACCACCGTGCCCCCGGCGAAGTCGAGCGCGCCGAGCTTCAGCAACCAGCCGCCGTCGGCCCACACCCAGTGGGCCACGGGGTCGTAGACCAGCGTCGACCACAGCAGGATGAAGACGACGTAGGCGCTGAACTTCATGCGCTCGGCGAAGGCGCCGGAGATGAGCGCGGGGGTGATGACCGCGAACATCATCTGGAAGGCGGCGAAGGCCAGGGCCGGCACCGTGCCGTGCGCCTCGCCGGCCAGGCCGATCATCCCGGCGTAGTCGAGGCCCCCGATGAGCCCGTGCTTGGTGGGCCCGAAGGCGAGCGAGTACCCGTAGAGCGCCCAGGTCACGCTCAGGATGGGGATGGCCGCCATCGAGTGCATGAGGGTGGACAGCACGTTCTTGCGCTTGACCATGCCGCCGTAGAAGAGCGCGAGGGCGGGCGTCATGAGCAGGACGAGAGCGCTGCTGACGATGAGCCAGGCGGTGTCCCCGGTGTCGATCTTCGCCATGCTCCTGGCGTAGCCGGAGTCTGTTTCCGCGACGTTTCGCCGGAGTTTACCCGCCGTGACCGGCGCGAAGGACGCGCTATGCTGCCCGCCCCGTGGACGACCGCCTGACCTCCGATCTCGCCTCCTTGCGCATCGACCGCAAGGCGTCGCCGCGCTCCAGCGGGCGCGCGCTGCGCTGGCTGGTGGCGCTCGTCGTCGCCGGGGCGGTGGCCTTCGCCGGCTGGAGGGTCGGCCTGCCGATGCTCGAGGCCCGCGTCTTCAAGACGGAGATCGGCGTGACCGAGATCGCGCTCGTGTCCCCGGCGCAGGCGCAGATCGACCTCACCTCCACCGGGTACGTGGTGCCGCAGGTGCAGGTCGACGTGTCGTCCAAGCTGGTGGGGCGCGTCGAGAAGTCGAACGCGCGCGAGGGCAGCGCGGTCAAGGCGGGGCAGATCCTCTTCGAGCTCGACGCCAGCGACCAGCGCGTGCTGGTGGCGAGCGCGCAGGCGCGCGTGGCGGCGGCGAAGGCGCGGGCGGCGACGGCGCGGGCGCAGCTCGCCGAGATCGTGCTGCAGAGGGACCGCGAGCGGAGGCTGGCGGACACCGGCGCCATCGCCCCGGCCACGGCCGACGACCTCGCGGCGCGGGCCAAGTCGCTCGAGGAGCAGGTGCGGGCGACCGAGGCGGACGTGTCGGCGCAGCAGAGCGAGGTCAACGCGCTGTCCACCAACCTGGCCAACACCACCATCCGCGCCCCCATCGACGGGACGGTGATCACCAAGCCGCTCCTGCCGGGCGACGTGGTGTCGCCGGGGACGTCCATGGCCAAGATCGCCGACTTCACGTCGATCGTGGTGGAGACGGACGTGCCCGAGGGGCGGCTGCACCTGGTGGGCAAGGGGCGGCCCTGCGAGATCGTGCTCGACGCCTACCCTGACCGGCGGTGGCGCGGCGAGGTGGTCGAGGTGAGCCCGCAGCTCAATCGCGCCAAGGCGTCGGCCACGGTGAAGGTGCGCTTCCTCGACCGCGACGACACCGTGCTGCCGGAGATGGCGGCGCGCGTGTCGTTCCTGCAGGAGGCGCTCGATCCGAGCAAGCTCAAGGAGCCGCCCAAGAAGATCGTGCCGGCGTCGGCGGTGGCGGAGCGGGCGGGGTCGAAGGTGGTGTTCGTGCTCGACGGCGGCAAGGTGCACATGGTGCCGGTCACGCTGGGCCCGCCGTTCGGCGGCGGGTTCGAGCTGGTCGACGGGCCGACGCCGGGGACCAAGGTGGTGAGCGAGCCGCCGGCGACGCTCGAGGACGGCAAGGCGTACAAGGAGAGGAGCCCCTGAATGGCCGAGGAGCAGCAGGAGCAGAAGGCGTCGGACACGGAGAAGGCGGCC
>DATBQU010000284.1:0-31514 GCA_036560665.1 Polyangiaceae bacterium | reverse complement strand
GGCCCGGGAGCTCGGCCTCAAGGTGCCGCTGGTGGTGCGGCTCGAGGGCACCAACGTCGAGCTCGGGCGCAAGATCCTGAGCGAGAGCGGCCTCGCCATCCAGGCGGCCGGCACCATGGCCGACGGCGCGCAGAAGGTCGTCGCCGCGGTCTCCGGAGGTGGAAAGTGAGCGTCCTGGTCGGCAAGGACACGCGCCTGCTGGTGCAGGGGATCACCGGCAGCGCCGGCGGGTTCCACGCCCGTCAGATGGTGGAGTACGGCACGCAGGTCGTCGCCGGCGTCACCCCCGGGCGCGGCGGCGAGAAGTTCGAGGGCAAGGTCCCCGTCTTCGACACGGTGAGCCAGGCGGTGAAGGCGACCGGCGCGAACGCGAGCTGCATCTTCGTCCCGCCCCCCGGGGCGGCCGACGCCATCCTCGAGGCGTTCGACGCGGGGCTGGCCCTGGTGGTCTGCATCACCGAGGGAATCCCGGTGGTCGACATGCTCCAGGTCCGGCGCGTGCTCGAGGGGCTCGAGGGCAAGACGCGCCTCATCGGGCCGAACTGCCCCGGCATCATCACGCCCACCGCCTGCAAGATCGGGATCATGCCCGGGCACATCCACAAGGCCGGGCACGTCGGCGTGGTCTCGCGCTCGGGCACGCTCACCTACGAGGCGGTCGGGCAGCTGACCGCGCTCGGCGTCGGGCAGTCGACCTGCATCGGCATCGGCGGCGATCCGGTGGGCGGGATGGACTTCGTCGACGTGCTCGAGCTCTTCCAGGCCGACGCGGACACGCACGGGGTCATCCTCATCGGCGAGATCGGCGGCGGCGCCGAGGAGCGCGCGGCGCGCTTCATCCACGAGAAGATGAACAAGCCGGTGGCGGCCTTCATCGCCGGGACCACGGCGCCGCCCGGCAAGCGCATGGGGCACGCCGGCGCGATCATCGCCGGCGGCACGGGGACGGCGGCGGAGAAGATCAAGGCGCTGGAGGCGGCGGGAGCGCGCGTCGCGCCGACGCCGAGCGACATGGCGAGCACCCTGGTCGCGATGATGAAGGGCTAGCAGCCCCAGGCGTGTTGCATGCGGACGGGTTTTCCCGTACAAGCGCGGCCGCTTACCCCACTTCAGGAGCAAGGCAGAAGAACATGGCCGTCGAACGTACCCTCTGCATCGTGAAGCCGGACGCCGTCGAGAAGCGCAAGGCGGGCGCCATCCTCGCGCGCATCGAGGAGGGGGGGTTCCGCATCCTGGCGGTGCGCATGACGCACCTGTCGCGGCAGGAGGCGGAAGGATTCTACGAGGTGCACCGCCAGCGGCCCTTCTTCGGTGAGCTCGTGCAGTTCATGACGCGCTCCCCGGTCATCGTCGCCGTCCTCGAGCGCGACGACGCGGTGACGGCCTGGCGCGACCTCATGGGCGCCACCGATCCGGCCAAGGCGGGCCCCGGCACCATCCGCAAGCTCTTCGGCTCCAACGTCGGCGAGAACGCGACCCACGGGTCGGACTCGCTCGACAACGCCAAGCGCGAGATCGCGTACTTCTTCGCCGGCGCAAAGGTTTCGCCGGCGGCCTGACAGACGGTAGCTTCTCTCTTGACTCGACGCGGGGGCGGCGCGTCGGTCCGGCACTCGCACAACGCGGACGCCGGGCTGAGCATCGCACGCGAGGGCCCCCCAAGATGTCGTCCGAGAACAACGGCAGCAAGCCGGATTCGCAGGAACCCGGGCCCAGCTCGGGCACGACGCAGCGCCTGAGCGCGCGCGCGCCCTCGGCCTGGGGGGCGGCGCGCGACGCCCTGGCGGCGATGCACAACCTCGACGCGCTCCTGCGCAGCGCGAGCGTGCCCTATCGCACCATCCGCGACGTCCTGCCCGAGCTGCGCTCGAGCGCGCGCGTCCTGCGCGAGGTCTTCGAGCGGGCGAGGCTGGCCGACGAGACCCTGGCCGCGGTCGGTGACTACGGAGGCGGACGGGTGGCGGAGCTCGAGCGTCTGCTCGACGCGACCGCCGCCGCCGGGGAGGAGCGGGCAGAGCTGGCCAAGCGCGCGCGCTCTCTGGCCGACGAGCTGGAGTCGGCCGCGGATCTGCTGGCGCTGCTCGAGCGGGCCGCGGAGCCGGTGCGCACGGAGGTCAGCGTCGACGTCATCGTGCGCGAGACGGCGCGCCTGTCCGGCAGCGGGCGGGGCCGCGAGATCGCGGTGCGCCTCGACGAGGCAGTCCCCGACTGCACGGTGAACACCGATCCGTACGTGGTGGGGCCGCTGCTGGCGCTGATGGTGGCGTGGGTGCACGCCGCGGGCGTGGCCGACCTGGTGGTCCGCGCCCGGTGCGTTCTGCCCCTGGCGACCTTCACCATCGAGCCGGCGGAGCCCGGCGACGCGACGCTGCCCGCCATCGCCTTGCGCATCCTCCCCGCTGTCGCGCCCACCGAGCCGGCCGCGCGCCGCGTGGCCGAGCAGATCGGGGCGACGCTCACGCTCGCGTCGGGCCGCGGCGCCCTGCAGCTGCCCTGCGCCGGCGGTTGACACGCCGTCCGCCATCGACTGTCGTCGCCTCATGAGCATCGAAGAGTCCCTCCGCCCGCGGGTGGAGGAAGCGTTCGCCAACCGCAAGCTCCTCTCCGATCCGGACCATCGCTACGCCATCGAGGGCACCATCTCGGCCCTCGACCGCGGCCAGCTGCGCGTCGCCACGCCGCCGGCAACCGAGGACGGGGAGTGGACGACGCACGCGTGGATCAAGGAGGCGATCCTGCTCTACTTCGCCATCCGCAAGGTCGAGCGGATGGAGGCCGGCTCCCTCGAGTTCTGCGACAAGATCCCCACCAAGCGCGACCTCGAGCAGGCCGGCGTGCGCGTGGTGCCGCCGGGGGTGGCGCGCTTCGGGTCGTTCCTCGAGCCCGGTGCGGTGCTCATGCCCGGGTACGTCAACATCGGCGCCCGCGTGGGGGCCTGCACCATGATCGACACCTGGGCCACGGTGGGCTCCTGCGCGCAGGTCGGGCGCGACTGTCACCTGGCCGGGGGCGTGGGGATCGGCGGCGTCCTCGAGCCGGCCAGCGCGCAGCCGGTCATCGTGGAGGACGGCGTCTTCGTCGGGTCGCGTTCCGTCATCGTCGAGGGCGTGCGCGTCGGGCGCGAGGCGGTCATCGGCGCGGGCGTCGTGCTCACGGCGACGACGGCGATCCTCGACGTGACCGGGCCCGAGGTGGTCGAGCTGCGTGGTCGCGTGCCGGCGCGCAGCGTGGTCATCCCCGGCGTGCGACAGAAGAGGTTCCCCGCCGGCGAGTACGGCGTCCCCTGCGCCCTGGTGATAGGCCAGCGCAGCGAGAGCACGGACAGGAAGGTGAGCTTGAACGCCGCCCTGCGCGACTTCGGGGTCCCGGCTTGAAGCTGCTCGACGAGACGCTCCTGTGGCTCTGCGCCATCCCCTCGCCCATCGGCGAGGAACGCGCCCTCTGCGAGGCCGTGCAGGCGCGCCTCGGCCGGCCCGCCCGCCGCTACGGTGACTCCATCGTCGTGCCCGTCACCCGCGGCACCGGCGGGCCACACGTCGCCCTGGCGGGCCACCTCGACACCGTTCGCACCGAGAACGGCCCCGCCCGCATCGAGGGCGACCGCTGCTTCGGCGCCGGCGCGAGCGACATGAAGAGCGGGCTGGCGGTGATGCTCGCCCTGGCGGAGACGCTCGACCTCGCCCGCCTGCGCTGCGACCTCACCCTCGTCTTCTACGCGCGCGAGGAGGGGCCGTACGCGGAGAACGAGCTCGGCCCGGTCCTCGTGCAGGACCCTGAGCTTTCGCGCGTCGACCTGGCGGTGTGCCTCGAGCCTTCGGACAACAAGCTGCATCTCGGGTGCATGGGCTCCATCCACGCCACGGTCACCTTCGAGGGCAGGACGGCGCACAGCGCCCGGCCCTGGGAAGGCGACAACGCCATCCCCAAGGCGGCCGGCCTGCTCGCCGAGCTCGCGGCGGTGACCCCGCGGGAGACGGTCGTCGAGGGGCTGACCTACCGGAGCGTGACCACGGTCACGCAGGCGCGCGACGGAGGGCGTGGGCGCAACGTCGTGCCGGACCGCTTCGTCCTCAACGTCAACCACCGCTTCGCCCCCGACCGCTCCCTCGAGGAGGCCCAGCGCGACCTCCTGGCCTTTCTCGCCCGGGCCGCCGGCGGAGCGAGGGTCGACCTGACCGATCTGTCGCCCGCCGCGCGACCCAACGCGGACCATCCGCTGGTCAAGGCGCTGGTGGCCGCCGGCGTGCGCGCCGTCGAGCCCAAGCGGGCGTGGACCGACGTCGCGCGCTTCGCCGCGCGCGGCGTCGCCGCCGTGAACTTCGGCCCGGGCGAGAACGCCCAGGCCCACCAGAAGAACGAGTCGACCTCGCTCCGCCTGGTGCACGAGGGCCACGACATCATGACGCGATGGCTGACGTCGCTCGGCGCGCGCGCATGAAGGGCGAGGGAACAGTCGGGTCGAGGAAGGGCCTGCCGCGGGCGCTGCTGCTCGTCGCCGCCGCTGTCGCAGCCGTGGCCGCGGGCGTGGTGGTCGTCGTGGTCCTGCGCGGCCGGTCGGGTGTCCCCGAGCCCACCTCCGGGTTCTCGCCGGCGCCGGGCTCCTCGCGCGAGGCCGGCGCTCCCCCGCCGTCCCAGCCCCTGAGCGACGTCGAGCTGCGCGACTTCCGCGTGCGCATCGGGCACGAGGAGTGCGAGTCGGGCGCCCGGCGGGTGAACACCCTCGAGGGACGAGAGGCGACCGATCCCAAGGCAGGCCCGCTCATCTCGGTGTGCCTGCGCTACGGCAACGTGGCCTGGTACAAGTGCGTCCTGCGCGCCGACTCCGGCGACAAGGCCGTGGCCTGCAATCATCGGCTGCTCAATCCGGACGGCCCCGCGCCCTGACGGGGTTCTGGCCTCGCGCGCGCGGCCGTGGTTATGATGCCCCGTTTTCGAGCTGGGGACGCGCCCGACAGGGCGAGGAGGCAGAGCCGATGGTCCGAGCGTGGCAATGGGTCGCCGTTTCGTCGATGACGCTTCTGCTGGCGTGTCCGCCGAAGAAGGCAGTGGACGACGGCGGGGCCGACTCCGCCCCGACGGCGACCGCCGAGGTCGAGGCAGGCCCGGCTCCGCTCGCCGCGAACCAGTCGGACATCACGCGCTACCCGGACGAGACGTCGATCAACCACGCGCCCATCTCGACGCGCTGGTCGATCAGCAACGTGCGCACCCAGGCCAGCACCACGTCCGGCGATCTGGTGGCGTCCATCAAGTCGGGGACCGCCTGCGACAAGATCGCCGAGCACGGCAACTTCTTCCTCGTCGTGTTCGACGACCCCAGCGATCCGAACAAGAAGGACATGGGCTGGATCAGCCAGGCCGTCTTCAGCCCCGAGCCGCCGTACAAGCACATCCCCATCAAGTGCCCCGTCGGCGACGTGGCCATCCTGCTCCAGGGTGGCCTCGAGCAGTGCGTGGTGCAGTGCACCCAGGACTCCAACTGCCCGAGCGGCAACGTGTGCACGGGCGACGGCATCCTCTCCAACAACGGCGTACCCGCGGGCCCCATCCAGTTCTGCCGTGTCGGCACCCACCCCGCCGACGCCGGCCCGCCTCCTCCTCCGCCTCCCGTGGTCGACGCCGGCCCGACGCCCCCGCCGGCCGCCGACGCAGGTCCGCCCAAGCCCTCGAAGCCGCTCGACGTGAAGAAGGTCAACGGCGCATGCCCCGGCGGCTACGCCGCGTGCGGCGCGGTCTGCCGCCTGTCCTGCAAGGTGGACGGCGACTGCGGCATCGCGTCGGCCCACTGCGCGAGCAGCTTCTGCCTCGGACCCGGCTCGCAGCCCTGCGGGAAGTGACCCGCGGACGGGCCGGGCCCCGTCAACCCAGCTCGACCTTGCTCCACATCTCGCGGCGCATGCGCTCCTTGCGCTTGTCGGTCCGCGTGATCATCCGCGCGGCGCTCCACGCCGCGAGCAGCTCGCCCTCCTGACCCAGGCCCGGCAGCGTGCTCGGCCCCACCACGAACGCCCCCCCCAGCGGCGTCCGCACCGGCTCCGCCGCCAGACCGTGGAAGCTCGGCGGCTCCACGTGCCAGCGAGCTCCCATCGGCTCCGCGTCCAGCGATCCCCCCGTGGCGCGGAAGATCCCCCGGTCCACGTCCTTGCGCTTCCCCGAGCGGTAGTCCCAGAGCGGACGCCCGTCGTGCGGCGAGTCCACCACCAGGTAGTGGCGCTCGATGAAAGGCAGCAGCGACTCCATCGCCGCCAGCACCGCCTCGCGCGCCCGTGTCACCGGCAGCGGCGACCCCTCCGGGAACGCCGCCTCCGCCACCAGCAGCGTCGCCCCCGGCAGCCCGCACGGCTCGCGCCGGCGTTGCAGGTGAACGAGCGGCGTCGACGCGTCCAGCCCGCGGTGCGGCCAGGCCGGCAGCAGGAAGGCCTCGTCCGCCAGCGGCTCCGGCACCCCCTCGTCGCGCACCACCACCGAGACCACGAAGCGCCACTCCGCCGGGATCAGGTGCGGAAGCGCCGCCAGCGCCCGCCGCGGAGGGTCGAAGTCGCTCGTCAGATCGAGCAGCGCCCGCGTCGTGTGATCCGTCACCACGAACCCCACGCCCGTCGCCTCGTCGTCGCCGTCCACCACCACGCCGTCCACGCGCCCGCGGCGGTGCACCACCCGCACCGCCCGCTCCGCCAGCCGCGCCTCGCCACCGTGCGCGCGCACCCGCTCGATGAGAAAGTCGTTCAGCTCGTCCTCGCCGTGCGTCAGCCGCGCCACCCCGCGCGTCCACGCCCCGTGCAGACGGGCCACCGCGAACTCCGGCAGGTCCGCCGCGTGGCTGGCGAAGCGCACCGGCACGTCCACGATGGAGCGGTAGTCGTGATCGCGCGGGAACTCCGCGAGCAGGGGCGCAGCGCGCGCCCCGTCGAAGCGAGGCAGCGTCGCCGCGACCCGCTGCGTCTCCCGCCTCTCCCAGAAGCTGCCCGGCGGCCACACCAGATCCTTCTCGAACGCCGCGTCCGCCGCCGCGTTGGTGCGCGCCAGCTCCGCGTACAGCTCGTCCACCACGCGGCGCACCTCGGGGAAGGCGCGGTCGATCTCGCGGGCGAAGAGCTGGACGTCGGGCGGCACCTCCAGGCGAAGCTTCGGCGCCAGCACCTGGAACATGGGATCGAGCGGCACCGCGCGGCGCCGGAAGGTCTGCGACTGCGCCAGCTCGACCAGCACCCGACCCCACGCCGGGGACGACCCGGCCAGGAAGGTGAAGGGCCGCCGGGCGAGCGTGACCCCGTCGTGCTGGTACGTCGAGGGCCGCCAGCCCTGCCCCAGCACGAGCACGCGCCACGACCGGCGCGCCAGCAGCGCCGCCGTCGCCAGCGCGCCGATGCCCGCCCCCAGGATCGCCACGTCGTAGTGCTTCGACACGCGCGGCTACCCCTCCACGCCCACCGCGGCCGGCGCGCCTCGCACCAGAACGCGCGCGCGCCCGCCCGCCCCGGCCTCCACCGTCACCCGCCCCTCGGCCATCCACTGCAAGACGCGCGGCAAGAGCTCGTGCTCGCGCGCCAGGATGCGCCGGCGCAGCGCCTCCTCGTCGTCGCCCTCCAGCACCGGCACCGCTGCCTGGGCGATGATCGGCCCGGTGTCCGTCCCGCCGTCCACCAGGTGCACGGTGCAGCCCGTCACGCGCACGCCGTAGTCGAGGGCCTGGCGCTGCGCGTGCACGCCTGGAAAAGAGGGAAGCAGGGCGGGGTGCACGTTCACCACGCGCATGGGGAACGCCTGGAGCAGCACGTCGGTCAGCAGGCGCATGAACCCCGCCAGCACGACCACCTCCACCCCGCGCGCTCGCAGCGCCTCGACGATCGCGCCGTCGAACGCGCGCCGGTCGGCGAACGTCGTGTGGTCGATCACCACCGACTCCACCCCGGCGGTCCGCGCGCGCTCGAGCGCGCCGGCGCCGGGCACGTTCGACACCACCACCGCCACGCGCGCGTCGAGCGTCCGCGACGCCACGGCGTCGAGGATGGCCTGCAGGTTCGTCCCGCTGCCGGAGACGAGCACGCCGAGCACCATCACGTGGGCCACTCGACCCGCTCCTCGAACGGCCGGTCGGCCGGCACCCGCACGACGTGCCCCAGGGCGAGGGGCGCCTCGCCGAGGGCGCGCAGCACCTCGGTCGCGCGCGCCGCGTCGTCCCGGGCCACCACGAAGAGGAAGCCCACCCCCAGGTTGAAGGTGCGGCGCATCTCCTGCTCGTCGACCCCCGCGCCGCGCTGGATGAGATCGAACACCGGCGGGCGTGGCCAGGCGCGCTCGAGGCGCAGGCCGAGTCCCTCCGGAAGGACGCGCGGCGCATTGCCCGGCAGGCCGCCGCCGGTGATGTGGCTCATGGCCCGGACGTCGACGCCCGACGCGACAAGACCCTGCACCTGGCGCGCGTACAGCCGCGTGGGCGCGAGCAGGGCCTCGCCGACGCTCTTGCCCCCCAGCTCCGCAGGCCGATCGCCGGGCGCGAGCTTCATCGCCTCGAGCAGCGCCCGGCGAGCCAGCGAGTACCCGTTGGAGTGCAGGCCGCTCGACGGCAGGCCGAGGACCGCGTCACCCTCCGCGACGCGCGCGCCGTCGACGATCTTCCGCCGCGCCACGACGCCCACCGCGAAGCCCGCCAGATCGTACTCGCCCGCGGCGTACATGCCCGGCAGCTCCGCCGTCTCGCCGCCGAGCAGCGCGCAGCCGCTCTCCTTGCAGGCCGCGGCGATCCCCGCCACCACCTTCTCCGCCACGTCGACGTCGAGCTTGGCTGTCGCGAAGTAGTCGAGGAAAAAGAGCGGGCGCGCCCCGCAGGTGACCACGTCGTTCACGCACATGCCCACCAGGTCGAAGCCGATGGTGTCGTGTACGCCGGTGAGGAAGGCCACCTTGAGCTTCGTGCCCACCCCGTCGGTGCCGCTCACCAGGACGGGCTCGTCGACGTCCGACGGGACCCGGCAGAGCCCGGCGAAGCCGCCGACGCCGCCCAGGACCTCCGCGATGCGCGTCGACGCCGCGAGCGGCTTGATGCGCTCGACCAGCGCGTCGCCCGCGTCGATGTCGACGCCCGATTGCTTGTAGGTGAGGGCCATGGGTGCGCGGCGAAGCTAGCGCGCGGGGGGAGAGCCGCCAAGCCGCCAAGCCGCCAGGAGAAGAGGCATACTGCGTGGGGCATGCAGCGTCGCGGACGAACGGGGGCGCCTCCGAGGATTTATCCGCCCAGCGTCGTCGCGGAGGGCGCCCGTCTCGGCGCGGACGTCGTGGTCGGGGCGTTCTGCTTCGTGGCCAGCGGGGCGGTCGTCGGCGCCGGCACGCGCATCCAGGGCCACACCAGCGTGTGGGACGGCGTGAGCCTCGGCGAGGACGTCTTCGTCGGCCCGGCGGCGGTCTTCACCAACGTGCGCCACCCTCGCGCCGCCTTCCCGCGCGCCCCGCGGTGGGACCGGACGCAGGTGGACGACGGCGCCACCATCGGCGCGGGGGCGGTGCTCGTCGCCCCCGTCCACGTGGGCGCGTACGCGATGGTGGGCGCGGGCGCGGTGGTGACGCGCGACGTGCCGGCCCACGCCGTCGTCGCCGGCAACCCGGCGCGCACGGTGGGCTGGGCGTGCGAATGCGGCGAGACGGTGGCGCGCGGCGAGGACCGGCCGGCCGGCGCCCGGTGCCTGGCGTGCGATCGCGCGCTGGCCTGACGCGCACTTCGCCGATTTCGGTGGGACACCTCGCGCGACCGGGTGTCTCTCCGGCAGGGGGCGACTTCTCACGGCTCCCACGGAGGCCAACCATGCTCTCGTACAGTCGTTACGCGTTCGTTTCCCTGGCAGCCCTCGGCGCCGTCATGGCGTCCCGGTCGGCGTCGGCGGCGACGGCGCGCGAGTACCACCTCGATTACCCGGCGGCCAGTTGCTACCAGTTCGGCGCGCTCCAGATCTGGAACGGCTCCCTCATCAACAACACGTCGAGCGTGCAGTACGCCGAGTGCCCCGTCCTGACCGACGACTACATGGGGTCGTACAAGTACGCATCGGCCTTCAGCACCGGAGCGGCCAACGGCGTCTCGTGCTGGTTCGGCGTGATGCGGAGGAACGGGTCGGGCTACGTCATCTACCCCGCCGGCCGGAGCTACCAGTCCGGGTACGAGTCCGAGAACTGGGGTCTCACCTTCATCCCCCAGCAGGCCAACATCGACATGGAGTGCCAGCTCCAGCCGGGCACGGGCTTCACCGGATACACGGTGGGGCAGTTCTGGAACGACTGGAACAACTGATCGGCGAGAGGAGCGCGAGCCTGCCATGAAAACGTCGGCCATCGTCGTCGTGTGTCTCGTCTCGGCCAACACGCTCGTCGCGGGGTGGGCGTTCCTCAGGAGCGGCGCGCACTCCACCGCCTCCAGCCAGCCGCCCATCGCGGCGATCGAGGACAGGCCCGTGCCACCGACCCCGTCGGCGGCCGGGCCCGATCCCGATCGACTGGCCAGCACCGACCAGCGCGTCCAGGCGCTCGAACGCACGCTGTCGCAGATCCAGAGCGACGCGGGCGCGACCCCGGGTCCCGGGGCCCAACGCAGCTCCGGCCCCGTGCTCGATCCGGAGGGCGAGGCCCTGGAGCAAGAGCGGCGCCGCCAGGAGCTGGAGGCGTTCGTCTCGCAGCAGCGCCGCGACGCGCAGTGGGCGCCCGGCTACGAGAAGCGGCTGGAGGCGCTGGCGAAGGGGTCGAAGGACACCGACGTGAAGCAGGACCGGTGCTTCGCCTCCGTCTGTCGCCTCGAGCTCGAGCACTCCTCGGATCAGAACCGCATCGCGTTCTTGCAGGGCTTCCAGCGCGACCTGGCCAACCAGGGTGACGCGGCGGCCATGCTCTTCGAGCCGGTGGTCGGCGACGATGGCAAGCCGGCCACCGTGGTCCACGTCTTCCGCGCGGGCTACCCGCTGCCCGAGCTGTGACCGCGGGTCAGGGCACGGGGCCGTGGGCCTGGGCCGCCGCGATGACCTTGTGCATCACCACCATGGCCACGTGCGCGTAGATGACGACGCCCAGGGTGTCGACCAGGCTGGCGATGAAGGGAGTCGAGCTCGTGGCCGGGTCGATGCCCAGGCGCTTGAGGATGAGGGGCAGCATCGAGCCCACCGTGCAGCCGGCCAGGATGATGAAGAGCACGGTGATGCCCACCGTGAGCGCGAAGAGGAACGTCTGGTCCGGGTACATCATCACGCGGCCCATGGCGATGCAGGCGATGATGAGGCCGAGGACGATCCCCATCGCCAGCTCGCGCAGGATGATGCGCCACCAGTCCCTGAGCTTGATCTCCCCCAGGGCCAGGCCCCGGATGACCAGCGTCGACGACTGCGAGCCGGAGTTGCCGCCGGCCGAGATGAGGAGCGGCACGTACAGGAACGCTCCCTTCACCGCCTCCATCACCGGGTCGTAGTAGCGCAGCGCCGTCTGGGTGAAGAACTCCTCGACGAAGAGGATGATGAGCCAGCCCGCGCGCTTCTTGATGAAGGTGAGGAACGTGGTCTGGAAGTACGGCACGTCGAGCGGCTCGATGGCGCCGATCTTCTGCACGTCCTCGGTCTGCTCCTGCACCAGGACGTCGATGATGTCGTCGATGGTGATGACCCCGAGGAGCTTGCCGTCCTCGGTGACGACCGGCATCACGTTGAGGTCGTACTTCGCCATGCGGCGGGCGACCTCCTCCTGGTCCATCGTGGGCGGGACGTGCAGGAAGTTGGTGCGCATCACCTCGGAGATGCCCTGCGCCGGGTCGGCGATGATGAGGTCGCGAAGGCTGACCACGCCCGCCAGCGTGTCCTTGTCGAGGACGTAGACCACGTAGACGAACTTCTCGCGCTCGCGCGCCCGCTGGCGCACGCTGTCCATCGCCTCCGCCACCAGCATGCGCGGCGAGACGGCCACGTAGTCCGTCGTCATCAGGTGGCCGGCGGCGGTGTCCGGCCACTTCTCGATGTCGCGGACCTCCTGCGCCGCCGCGGGGTCGACCTTCTCCAGCGCCTCGAAGAGCTGCTCGCCCACCTCGTCGGGGAGCGCGCTGAAGAGGTCGGCCCGGTCGTCGGCCGCCATCTCGCTGGCGATCTGGGCCACCGACTGGGGCGGCATCTGCTCGACGAGCTCTTCCTGCTCCTGCTCGTCGAGGCGCTCGAAGATGGGGGCGGCGTCCTCGGCCGGCATCCGCGACAGCAGCTCGGCTGCCTCGTCGGGATCGAGATCGCCCACCAGATCCGCCAGATCCTCCGGGTGGATCTCGTCGAGCAGCTCGCGCACCTGCTCCGGATCCTCCTTGAGGATCTGCTTGAGGTCAGGTCCGAGCAGGCTCGCGAGGCGCATCCGGTTGCCCGCGCAGACTACTTCAGTGGCTCCCGTGCGCGTAACCCCACTCTTGCAGGACGCGCTGCATCTCGCTCGCACCGCTCGCCTGGTCTGCGTCGCTCGCGGGTCCGGCGGCGGGTGCCTCGCCGGGTCGATCGCGGGTCACGAAGACGCCCAGGTCGCGCGAGGGATCGACCACGGGGAACCGCGCCGCGTAGACCTCGGCGCGCGCGTCGTCGCCGGCGATCCCCGCCCGCGCCGCCACGGCGGGGAGCCCGAACGGGCCGGCGAAGGTGGCGTGGTCCGGCCACGGCGCGTCGTCGAGGAAGAGCGTCCACGCCACGGGGGCGCCCGGTGGGTCGATCCGCAGATCGAACCCCACCAGCGCGTCCGCGGCCGTGGCCATGGCGAAGTCGATCCGGGGGCCGTCCACGCGGAGCGTGTCGCGGGCGACGCCGAACGGATCGAGCAGGATCGTGGCCCCGTGCTTGCCGTCGCCCACCACCAGCGCGCCCGACACCCGGTGCACCGCCCCCGCGCCCGCGAAGCGCAGGTGCACCGTGGGCAGCGCCCCCGGGCCCTGCGTGGCCGCCGGCGCGTCGGCGGCCGGGACGTTGGCCACCGCCGCGGCCAGGCGGGCGTGCATCTCCGCCAGCACGTCCGGGCGCAGCCTGGCGACGTTCCGGCGCTCGCCGGGGTCGTCCTGGAGATCGTAGAGGCCGTCGTCGTACCCGGGCGTCTCGTGCACCACCAGCCGCCAGCGGTCCCACAGGATGCTGCGCGACCCGCGGCCCTCGGTCACCACCACGCGCGGCTCGGGCTCCTTCACCCCGCGGACCAGCGGCATCAGCGACCGGCCGCTCATGCGCGGATCGGCCTCCAGTCCCTCCAGCTCGAGCACGGTGGGCGCGAGGTCGACGTTGCGCACCCGGTCGGTCACCGCCCGCCCGCCGTCGACCACACCCGGCAGCGCCAGGACGATGGGCACCCGCGTCGTCTCCTCGAAGTTGCCGACGGCGTGGTGGAAGCGCATCGGCATGTGCTCCAGGCCGTAGGCGTTGTGGGCCGCCGACAGCGTCTCGCCGTGATCGGAGGTGACGACCACCAGGGTCGAGCGCGTGAGGCCGAGCTTGTCCAGCTCGTCGAGGAGCGTGCCGATGGCCGCGTCGTCCTTCGCCCCCTCCGCCATGTAGGCGCGCACCTGACGGTCGCGCGGCCCCGCGGGCGGGGGCGGGACGCGCGCCAGCAGCTCCTTCGGCGGATCGTAGGGCTCGTGCGGGGAGTTGTAGTTCACGAAGAGGAAGAACCGCGTCCCGGCGTTCGCCTCCATCCAGTCGACGGCGTCCCGCGTGATCTCGGCCGTGTCGCGCGCGCGGTAGCGGTGGTCGGTCACCCGGTCGAAGCCCATGTCGACGCCGACGGCGACGTACCCCGCCATGAAGAAGTTGTTCACGAAGGCCGCCGTGGCGACGCCGTCGCGGCGCAGGACGAGCGGCAGCAGCGGCGGATCGGATGCGTAGTAGCGCGACACCGCCTCCACCGGCAGAAGCCAGGCGAGCGTGTCGATCCCGAGCTCGCTCGAGCGCTCGCCGGTCAGCATGGCCAGGGTGCCGGGGCGCGTCCAGGCGCCCGCCGACCATGCGCGCGTGAAGTGCACGCCGCGGGCGGCGAGGCGGTCGATGCCGGGCATCAGCCCCGGGACGGAGGGCAGGAGCGCGTCGATGGGGGGGCGCGGCGCGGCGAGCTTCGCCGCGTCGTCGGCCGGGTCGTGGAGCGACGCCGCGACGTCCGGGCGGAGCGCGTCGACCACCACCCACAGGACGTCGTACGGCACGCGGGTGGGCTCCTTGGCCAGGATGACCGGCTCGCCCCACAGCGCGAGCGCCAGCGAGGGCAGGGCAGGGGGCTCGGCCGGCCTCGCGTCCGGGGGCGGCGCCCCGGCGTCCGCGTCGTCGCTCACCGGTGGCAGCCAGCGCTTCTCGAACGCCGCCGGCTTGTCGGTCGCCGTATGCAGGCGCAGCTCGACTCTCTGGCCGCCCCAGGGCGCGAGATCGATGTCGGAGTCGACCCACTTGCGCGCGTCGCCGCCCTGGATGCGCGTGCGCGAGACCTCGTGCTCCGCGCCGCCGGCGTCGACCACGGTCACGTCGAAGACGGTGGTCGCCGAGAGCGGGGCGACGACGGCCGGCGCGAAGCGCAGGCGAGGGTGCGGCGGCAGCTCGATGCGGAAGGCGAGCGTCGCCGGGCTGGGCGCGAAGATGGCCTCGCGCTGATCGAAGCTGCCTTCGTTCATGTTCCACACCCGCGCCTTGGGGACCCAGGTGTCGCCGCCCGGTACCGGGACCGAGTACTGCGTCTCGAAGTCGCGGCTGGTGCGCAGGGCGATGGTCATGGCCAGGTCGCCCGCGACCCCCGACAGGCGCACCCACGGATCGCGCATCTTGCGCCAGTACCCCTGCATGCTCTGCTGCGCGGCGCCCAGGGCGGGGACGTCGAGGCGCGCGTCGCCGAGCGCCTCCACCAGCCGCGTCGTCACCTCGTAGGCCTCCGCGCCGTGGCCCGGATCGCGCGCCTCCTTCGTCACCGGCGCCTCGCCCGGCCTCGGCGGCGGGACGCGGGTGTCCGCCCCGCCGCCCTCGCGGTACGCGACCACCGCCGCGCCCGCGACGAGGAGCGCGACCGCGGCGCGCGGCAGCCAGGAGGAGAGCGCGAACCGCACCGGAGAGAGCGTTGCAGAAAGATCGAAGGATCAGAAGGGATGACCGGCGGTCCGGCGCGCGGCCTCCCGCAGCGCTCGCTGGCGGGCGGTGAGCCGCGAGGCCACCGCTGGTGCGTCGAGCAAGTCGAGCGCGCGGGCCAGCAACCTGTCGCGCTCGCCGCTGCCGTCGGCGCTCCGCCCCAGCGCAGCGGCGTGCTTCACCAGGGCCTCCGCCAGCGCCGCCACGCGGTCGACCTGCCCGGGCTCCCTCGCCAGCCGCGCCTCGCTGGCGTACTCGGCCGCCTCGTAGCGCGCGATGGCCTGGGGCACGTCGCCCGCCGCGAGCGCCACGTCACCGTCCACCAGCGCCGCCTGCGGCAGGAGCCTCTCGCTCCACGCGGCCGGCGCCCTGGCCCGCTCCAGCGACGCTCGGCCTGCCCGGGCTCGCTCGCGCGCACCCGCCAGGTCGCCCGCGCCCAGCGCCGCCGTCGCCGCGCCCAGTGCGCCGGCGGCGAAGGGCTCCTGCCAGAGCGGGTTGTCCGGCTCCCTCTCCGTCGCCGGACCGACGACAGCCATCGCCGCGTCGTAGGCCTCCCGTGCCTCCGGCATCCGCCCGCGCGCCAGCAGCGCGTCGCCGAGTCGCTCGTCCGCCAGCACGAGCGCGTGCATCACCGCGGGGCTGGCCGGCTCCTTCTCCACCAGCCGTCGCGCCAGGTCCCGCGCTCCCCGCGCGGTCGCGATCGCGTCGTCGGTTCGTCCCAGCGCCTGCTGCGCGCCGGCCACGAGCGCCATCGTCTCCGCCAGCTCGGCTTGCCACGGCGCGCTCCCCGGCTCCGCCTTCACCATCTCCACGCGCGACGCGCGCGCCGTCTCGAGCGCCGCCAGCGCCGCCGCGAGATCGCCCCGCCGCAGCGCCACCTCGCCGAGCCGGGCCTGGCACGCGCTCACGTTGCGCGTCGCGGGATGGCTGCCCGGATCGCGCTCGTGGAGCTGGGAGCGCACGGCGAGGCTCTTGCCGTACGCCGCCGCCGCCGCCTCGAGCTTCTCGCGATGGAGCTCCGCCTCGCCGAGCTCGTAGGCGGCCCATCCGAGCTGGCTGCGCAGCTCGACGCTGGACGGGTCCACGGCGAGGGCGTGCTCGATCACCTCGACCCCCTGCGCCGCGACGTCGCGCGACCCCTCGTCGTCGCCCGCCGCGCGCAGGGCCTGCGCGAGCTTGGCGTCGCTCCGGCCGAGCAGCCGGCTCCAGCGGGCCACCTCGGGCGCGCGCGCGTGGGCGGCCTCGGCGAGCGCGTGTCCGGCCTGGAAGTCCGCCATGGCGTCCGCGGCCCGGATCCCGGGCTCGAGCTGGCCGCGCATGATGCGGTCGCTCGCGAGCTGGAACTGGGCCTCGTCGTCGTCGGGAGCCTTCTCCAGCTGCTGCCGTCGCAGATCGACCGCCGCCTCGTAGAGCGAGAGCGCCGCGTCGGTGTCGTTCTTGCGGTCTTCCGCCGCGGCGAGGGCCTCGACGCTCGCCGCGCGCCTGGCCAGCATCGCCGCGTCCAGGGTGTCGCCCGCCTTCCGGGCGGCCTCTCGCTGCGTGTCGGCCATCACGCGCTGGCGCTCGGCCTCCGCCGCGCTCGCGTCGGCCCGATCGCGCTCGCGCACGATGCGGCGGATGCTCGAGCCGCCGCCGACCGCGAGGGCCGCCACCAGCAGCGCCGCCATCGAGACGATGGCGCGGTGCCGCTTCACCCACCGCACCAGCAGCGACGCCGGCGAGTACGCGTGCGCCGAGACCAGCTGGCCCTCGGCGTAGCGCTTGAGATCGGCGGACATCTCCTTCGCGCTCGGGTACCGGTCCGCCGGCTCCCGCGCCATGGCCTTGTCCACCAGCGTGGCCAGGTCCGCGGGCAGGCCCGGGAGGCGGGAGGCGAGCGGCTCCGGCGGCCCGGCGACGACCCGGGCGATGGTCTCCTTCGACGAGGTCCCGCTGTACGGCGGCGAGCCCGTGAAGAGCTGGTAGAGCAGCGCCCCCAGCGCATAGACGTCCGCGCGCTCGTCGACCGGCTCGCCGCGCGCCTGCTCCGGCGGCATGTAACAGGGCGTGCCGACGGCGTGCCCCGCGACGGTCGGCTCGTCGGCCCCCGCTCGCAGCTCGCTCGCCAGCCCCCAGTCGATGACCACCGTCTCGCCGTAGTCGCCCACCAGGACGTTGGACGGCTTGAGGTCCCGGTGTGCCACGCGCTGCTCGTGGGCGTAGGCGAGGGCCTCCGTGACGGCGATGAAGTGGGGCAGGAGGGCGACCTTGTCCTGCGTCGTGCGCGCCTCTTCCATGACCCGGTCGAGCGAGCGGCCCGCCACCAGCTTCATGGCGAAGAACGGCTCGCCCGCCGACCATCGCCCCGCCTCGTAGAGCGGGATGATCGACGGGTGCTGGAGCCGCGCCGTGATGCGCGCCTCGCGCTCGAACCAGGCGGCGGCGTCCTCGTCCTCGCGCAGCAGCACCTTGATGGCGACCGGGCGGCCGTGGCGGCGGTCCCACGCCTCGAGGATGCGCCCCATGCCCCCCCGCGCGATCTCGCGCAGCACGCGGTAGTCCTCCGGGTCGACCGCCCGCAGGGTGGCAGCAGCGGGGTCGCCTCGTCGCCTCACGGCGCCCGAGCGCTGCGCGCCGGATCCGCTCCGGAACGCGGCCATCTGGCCCACGATGGCCAGGCATGTGGCGCAACCGGCGAGGTGGTCCTCCGTCTCGGCGACGCGCTCGGGCGCGAGGCGCGCCTCGACGAACTCGGCGAGCGTGTTCTCGCTGAGGCACGCGGCGCGCGATTCCGTGCCCATGAGCGAGATATACTAGGAGGAGACGCGCATGCCGCTGTCACCCGAACATGCCGCGCTGTACGAGGCCGGCCGCGCCGCGTGGCCGGAGGTGGTCCTCGAGCCCGACCTCTTCGGGCGGCACGTCGCCGCGCTCGCCGACCGCGAGCCGGTGCCCGCGGACCACGCCGGCGATCTGTTCCTGGCCTGCGCTTGCGCCAACGACGTCCCCGGCGCGGCGGCGATCCTCCAGCGCTCCTTCGGCAAGGATCTGGAGCGCGCGGTGTCGCGCGTGAGCTCCGAGCGGGCGTTCGTGGCCGACGCGGTGCAAGCGCTCTACGAGCGCGTCCTTCTGGCGCGCGCCGACGCCCCCCCGCGGATCGCGGAGTACGCGGGGCGTGCTCCCCTGCGCTCGTGGCTCGTCGCCTCCGCGATGCGCGTCGCCTTCAACCTGCGGCGCTCGAAATCGGACGCACCGCACGACGCGCTGTCGTCGGGGACCGGGGCCATCGTCGACGCGGCGCCCGAGCTCGAGATCCTGCGGCGGCGCTACAAGGGCGAGCTCGAGGACGCCATCCGCAAGGCGCTGACGTCGCTGCCGGCGCGCGACCGCACGTTGCTGCGGCTGCATCTGGTGGAGCGCATGGGCATCGACGGGCTGGCCAGGAGCTTCGGCGTCGGTCGCTCGACCACGGCCCGGTGGCTGGCGGCGGCGCGGGAGGCGCTGCTCGAGCACGCCCAGAGCGCGTTCCGCGAGCGGGTGAACGTCACCCCCTCGGAGTTCGAGAGCATCGCGCGGGCGCTGAAGAGCGACCTCGACGTGAGCCTCGCCGCGCACCTGGGGAGCTCGCGAGCCCCGGCGTAGTCACGGCGCGGCCTGCGCCGGGGGCCGCTCGGGTCCCACGTCGTCCAGACGCACCAGGCCCAGGTCGCCGCTCGGCATCGGCTTCACGCGCGCGTCGCGCGGCACGAGGTAGCCGCCGCGCTCGATCATGTCCGTGTCCAGACGCATCCAGCTCCACAGCGCGCCCTGGAGCCGGCGGAGCTCGTTCGCATGGGCGGCCGCGACGTCCTGCGTCTCGCCGGGATCGGCCTGCGTGTCGAAGAGCATCCAGCGCACGCCCGTGCGGGTCGGCACGTACACGAGCTTCCAGCGGTCGTCGCGGACCATGCGGTGCTTGGCCACCATCGTCAGCGGGCGCATCGCTGCCTGGAGCACCAGCTCGTCGCCGTGCGCGGTGTCCACCTCCGTCAGCTTCGCGATCCCGGGGTAGGGCAGGCGCAGGTCGCCGGCCAGCCCCGGGATCTGCTCGGTGAACCACAGCCCCGTCTCGGCGTAGGCGAGGGCGGGCGCGAGCGGAGCGCCATCGAGGGCCGGCGCGAGCGAACGCCCGTCGAGGTCCCCGGGCGGCGCCACGCCGGTCAGCGCGTAGAGCGTCGGCGCGAGATCGACGTCGCGCGCCAGCCCGGCCTCCCGTCGCGCCGAGGGGTGGCGCGGATCGACGATGGCCAGCGGCACGTGCGTCCCCTCGTCGCCGAGGAGGTGATCTCCGTGGCCCACGCCGTGGCCGTGGTCGTAGAGCGTCTCGCCGTGGTCGGCCGTCACCACCACCACCGTCTTGCCGGCGAGCCCGTCGCGCGCCACCGCGTCGAGGATCGACTGCGCGGCGTCGTCTACGGCCAGCACCGCGCCGTCGTAGAGCGCCCGCACCTGGGCCTGGTCGCGCGCGTCGGCGGGGGCCTCGCTGCCGAGCCCCACCGGCCTGTCGTACTTGTAGCGCCCGCGGTAGGCGCGGTCGGTGAAGCGGCGGTAGTAGGGCGAGGGCGCGGCGTAGGGGAAGTGCGCCGTCGAGAAGAAGACGACCAGCAGGAACGGTCCGTGCGCCTCGAGCCTGCGCATCGTCCGCACCGCGTCGCGCGCGAGCATCGCGGGATCGGCCGCGTCGTTCATCTCGCGCATCACCGGGAACGCGGCGCGACCGGGGCGGGAGTGCAGGACGGGCAAGAGCGGCGTCTCGCGCTCGAGCGCACGCTGCCGGACGAGCTGGCGGAAGTCGAACTCCGGCACGTCGACCACGCCGAACCCGAGGTCGATGCGCGAGAAGATGTCGCCCGCGTAGTCGCTGGCCACGCCCGTCGCGTACCCCGCGCCGGCCAGTCGGGCGGGCAGGGCGTCGAAGTCGCGCGCGCGCTCGTCCCAGCGCGGGAACATCGAGCGGATGCCGTGATGGTGCGGGTGCCTGCCCGTGAGCAGGCTCACCCACGAGGGGAAGGTGCGCGGCAGCGAGACGTAGGCGCGGTCGAAGCGCGTGCCGCGCGCGGCCAGCGCGGACAGGTGCGGCGCGGTCCGAGGGTCGAGGTGGTCGTCGCGCAGCGAGTCGGCCGCCAGGACGAGAACGTTGGGCCGCTCGTCGGCGCCGGGCACCGCCGCGGTCGCGGCAGGGACGCGGGAGAGGGCCAGTGCGAGCAGCGCGACCGCTCCCGCCACGATGCTGCCGGCCAGGATCCTCTCGATGCGCGCCCGCGCGCGCCGGGCGATGTCCGCCGCGCGCTCCGGCCACTCCCGCCAGCGCGACGGCGGCCCGGCGACGAAGAGCACGGCCGCCAGCGCCGCCATCAGCACGATCCCGCCCGGACCGAGCACGTCCGTGGCGAGCACCTGCACGGTGCGCCGCCACCCGCCGCGGCCGTACCACGCGTCGGCGTACAGCGGCGGATCGTGCGCCATGCCCCACAGCTCGAGCGAGGCGTGCAGTGACGCCACGACGCCCAGCACGAGCAGCGTCTCCCGCACCAGCGTCCGGGACGCCGCCGGCACGAGGAGCGCGTCGCGCAGGGCGATGAGGCCCCAGGCCGCCCAGCCCAGCACCAACCCGAGGACGACCGACGCGGCCACGATGGCGAGCCCCACGCGCCCGATCTCGCCTCCGAATCGCCCGTGCACGAACGCCTCGATCTGCTGCGCCTGCGCGCCCGCCGCGCGCTCGTCGACGGTGGGCCTCTGCGCCGCCCACGCCGCCAGCACCAGCACGTACGCCGCGCCGACCAGCGGCGGATGCGCGAGCGAGCGGAGGAGCGTGAGCGGATGGAGCGCGCGCTTCAAGCGCGGAGATTATGCACTCGTTCGGCGGCCCCCGCCCGTCAGCGCCTTCACCAGCGGCCTGGGGTGGGGATCGCGCGGCGCGAACCGCGCCGACAGGTCGGCGATGCGGCGGCCGATGGCGTTGACGGCGTCGCGGGGCAGCTTCTTCCTGGCGCCCCACGGAGCCTCGGCGTGGTCGCAGAAGTAGGTGCGGCAGCCGAACGGCCGCGACGCGTAGACGCGGCAGCGACCCTCGGCCGAGAGCAGCGGGCACGGGCGCAGATCGGCCATGGGCAGCTTGCGCGGATCCCGCGCACGGCTGGCGCCGGTGGCGGCGGCAGCAGGGGCGGCCGGGGTGAAGGCCGCCGCGCGGATGGCGTGGCGGACCTCCTCCAGCTCGACCGCGGTGGGGTACGGCTCGCGCCCGGTCACCGCGAAGTGGCAGCACTGCGCCTCCGGCGTCCCGCCCACCCCGGCGCGCGAGCAGGCGCAGGTCCAGCCCTCGAGCACGGCGTCGGCCTCGGCGTAGAGCGCGAGCAGGGCCGCCCGCTCCGGCGACTGGCTCCAGCGCGGCGGTCGGTTTCTCATGGGCGACTTGCCGGCGATAGCACGCCGGAGTGGCTTGGGTAGAGTGAGGGGAGCATGAACGAACAGTCCCGCCCGGCGCTGCGGCCCGTCGAGTCGCTGGTCGTACCCGACAAGCAGCACGGGCAGGTCCTCGTCCTGCGCGACACCCAGGGGGTGACCGAGGGGCACGCCGTCATCCCGCCGGTGCTCGTCCCCGTCGTGGCCCGCTTCACCGGGCGGCGCACGTGCGCGGAGATCGCGAGCGAGGCGTCAGGTGAGATCGGCGCCGAGGTGCCGGTCGACGTGGTGGTGCACCTGGCGCAGGAGCTCGAGCGCGGTCTCTTCCTCGAGGGCTCGGCCTTCCGCGAGGCGCGCGCCCGCGTAGAGCAAGAGTTCGCCGAGGCCGCCGTGCGGCCGGCGACCCACGCCGGCGGCGCCTACCACGGCGACCGCCTCGAGCTGCAGCGCTACATCGAGGAGGCCTGCCTGGCCAGGGCCAACGGGGCCCGGGCGCGCAATCCGGCCGGGGGGCCGATGGTGGCGCTGGTCGCGCCCCACATCGATCCCTGGCGCGGGGCGGTGGGCTACGGCCACGCCTACGGCGCCCTCGCCGCGGCGCTCCCCGCCGAGGCCGACACCTTCGTCCTCCTCGGGACCTCGCACGCGCCGATGCGCGAGCCGTTCGCGCTCTGCCGCAAGGCCTTCGACACCCCGCTCGGCGCCGTCGAGGCGGACGTGCAGAGCATCGACGCCCTGGCGGCCGGCGCCGAGGGCTTCGATCCCTACGGCGATCAGTTCAACCACAAGCGCGAGCACTCGCTCGAGTTCCAGGTGGTCTTCCTCAAGCACCTGCTCGGTGCGCGCCCCTTTCGCATCGTGCCCGTCCTGGCGGGCCTGGGCGCGCAGCAGCTGAGCGGGGAGGACCCCGACCGCGACGTGCGCGTCGGCCGCTTCACCGACGGTGTACGCGCGCTCGTGGAGGCGCGTCCGGGCCGCGTCGTCCTCGTGGCGGGGGCCGACCTGGCGCACGTCGGCCCGCGGTTCGGCGACGAGCTGCCGTTCGACGCCGAGAAGCGCCAGGCGCTCGAGCGCGCCGACCGCGACTCGCTCGAGCACGCGACCTCGCTCGACCCGGCCGGGTTCTGGGCCCACGTGGCGAACGACCTCGACGCGCGGCGCGTGTGCGGCCTGGCGCCGATCTGGTCGCTCCTGAAGGGGCTGCCGGGCGGCGCCAGGGGGCGGGTGCTGCACTACGAGCAGACCGTCGACGCCGAGGACGGATCGATCGTGAGCCACGCCGCCGTCGGCTTCTACTCCTGAGAAGACCGCCGACGACGCCCGGGCCGCCAGACTAGCGGCACTGGCCGCCGACGCAGGTGGTGGACCCCGGACACTCCCAGTCCGCGTTGCATCCAGGCACGCAGGTCTGGCTCACGCAGATCATCCCGGAGCCGTCGCTGCCGGGGTTGCAGTCGCCGTCGGTGGAGCAGGAGGTGCCGCCGCCACCGCTCGCCTCCGCGGCGGCCTCGGGCGTGGCCGTCTCGGCAACGCCGGTGTCGGGCGCGCCGGCGTCGTTGCCGGTCACGCCCGCGTCGCCGCCGCCGCCGCTCCCGCCGGCGTAGGCCGTGAGGTCCGCCAGCGTGCCGTCGAAGCGGTCCAGATCGACGTCCCCGGTGATCCCGGGGACCTTGCCGGTGTCCGAGTACTGCCAGAACTTCCAGCTGCTCCACGACGAGGCGAGCTTCGGGCAGCTCACCCCCCAGTTGGCCACCCACAGCGTATCGTCCTCGGGGCCTCCGCCGACCGACGCCCAGAAGCCGGGCGCGGTGTAGACGATCGGCTGCCGCCCGGTCGCCTGGCGGACGTGCGCCGACCACGCGTCGACGCCGGCGCGGATGGCGCTGCCCGAGACGCCGTCGGTGACCTCGACGTCGAGCACCGGCGGCAGGTCGCCGGGGCCGAGGTTGCCCAGGTGGGAGAGCAGCAGATCGGCCTGCGCCGTCGCGTCCTCCCCCGGCCGGAAGAACTGGTAGACGCCGCGGAAGACGCCGGCGGCGGCGGCGTTCGCCCAGTTGGTGTCGAAGGTGGGATCGAAGTGGGTCAGCCCGTCGCTCACGCGGATGAAGGCGAAGGCGCGCCCCGACGCCAGCACCGCGCTCCAGTCGATGGTCCCGTCGTACTTGGAGACGTCGATGCCCTCCACGGTCGAGCCTCCGGGGCACGACGTCACCTCCTCGCCGCGGCTGGCCGACGGCTCCCCCGGCGCGCCGCCGCACGCCGCGATCGCCGCCGTCGCCAGCCCTGCCACGATGATTGCCGTCCGCGTCATCTTCGTCCTCCTCGCGTGGTGCGAGGCGCGGCATGAGCAACGCGCGGGCCGCGGGCGGCATTCGAGCGGCCCGCGAGACGTCGCGAGCCTTGCCTGCCCCGGCCTCCGGAGGATGTCTCCGGTGCGCGGTCGCTCGCGAGCGACCGGTCGCGCGCGCTCGCGAGGCTCGCGGATCACGCCGGATCCGGAGGCCCGCGCGGGATCCCTTGGGTGCCGCTGCAGTTTTCTCCGATACTGGACGGCATGGAGCCGGGTCAGGTCCTGGCGGGCCGCTTCGAGGTCGAGCTGGCCGCCGGCTTCGGCGCCGCGGGCTCGGTGTACCGCGCGCGCGATCGCCGCACCGGCGCGGCGGTGGCCGTCAAGGTGCTGCGGCTGACGGAGGCCGAGCCCCTGGAGCGCTTCGCGCGGGAGACGCGGGCCCTCGCCGAGCTCGACCACCCCGCCATCGTGCGCTTCGTGGCCGAGGGCCGGACCGAGGCGGGCCTGCCCTTCATCGCCATGGAATGGGTGGAAGGCGAGCCTCTCCGGCAGCGCCTGGCGCGCGGCCGCCTCACGCCGTCGGAGACGCTGACCCTGGCGCGTCGCGTCGCCGGGGGGCTGGCCCACGCGCACGCGCGCGGGGTGGTGCACCGCGACATCAACCCCAGCAACCTGCTCCTGCCGGGCGGGCGGCTGGAGCAGGCGACGATCGTCGACTTCGGCGTGGTGCGCCTCGGCGAGCCGAGCGTCACCCTGAGCGGCGCCATGCTCGGCACGCCGGGGTTCATGGCGCCCGAGCAGGTGCGCGGCCAGCCCGACGTCGACGCGCGCGCGGACGTGTTCGCCCTCGGGTGCGTGCTCTTCCAGGCGCTCACCGGCAAGCCCGCCTTCGCGGGCGACGCCGTCGCCTCGCTGGCCAGGGTGCTCTTCGAGCGCGCCCCCCGCGCGCGGCTGCTCGCGCCGGACGTGACGCCGGCGGTGGACGAGCTGGTGGCGCGGATGCTCGCGCGCGAGCCGGGCGACCGCCCGCGCGACGGGGTGGCCGTCCTGGAGGCGCTGACGGAGATCGACGCCGCGCCGGCGGGGGAGCCGCGGGCGCGCGCCCCATCGCCGTCCATCGCGGCGCTCACCGCCGACGAACAGCGCTACGTGAGCGTCATCGTGGCGCTCGGCGCGCCGGGGCCCTCGCGCGCGCTCGCCTTCGATCGCGCCCGCGCCGCGGCGACGCCGTTCGGGGCGCGGGTGGAGCGGCTCGCCGACGGGACCATCGTGGCCGGCCTGTCCGGCAAGGGCAGCGCCCGCGATCAGGCGAGGCAGGCCGCGCGCTGCGCGCTCGCGCTGCGGGACGTGCTCGAGGACGGCCCCATCGCGCTGGCCACGTGCCGGGCGCCGCAGGGGACGTCGGGCGTGATGGGCGAGGCCATCGAGCAGGCCGCGGGCCTGCTGCGCGCGCGCCCCCCCTCGACCGACGCCACCCGCCGCCTGCGCCCCATCGCCATCGACCCGACCAGCGCAGGGCTGCTCGACGCGCGCTTCGACGTCGTGGGCGACGACGCGCACCTCGGGCTCCGGCGCGAGCGGGCCACGGTCGACGCCGAGGCTCCGCGGACGCTGCTCGGCCGGCCGACGCCCTTCGTGGGGCGCGAGCGCGAGCTGACCACGCTGGAAGCCGTCTTCCGCGAGTGCGTCGACGAGGGCGTGTCGCACGCGGTGCTCGTCACCGGCCCGTCGGGCATCGGCAAGTCGCGCCTGCGTCGCGAGCTCGTGCAGCGCGTGCGCGAGCGCGACGACGGCGCCGAGGTGTGGATCGGGCGCGGCGATCCGATGAGCGCCGGCTCGCCGCTGGGCATGCTGGCCCAGGTGGTGCGCGCCGCCGCGGGCGTGCTGGAGGGCGAGACGCTCCGCACGCGCCAGGCCAAGCTGACGGCACGCCTGTCACGCCACCTGACCGGCGACGACCTGGCGCGCGCCGCGGAGTTCCTGGGCGAGCTGGCGGGTATCCGCTTCCCCGAGGCGCGGAGCGTCGAGCTGCGCGCCGCGCGCCGGAGCGCGGTGCTGATGGGCGACCAGATGCGCCGCGCGTGGGAGGTGTTCCTCGCCGCGGAGTGCACCGCGCAGCCGGTCCTGCTGGTGCTGGAGGACCTGCACTGGGGCGACGTGCCCACCGTGAGCTTCCTCGACGGGGCCATGCGCAACCTGCGCGGACGCCCGCTGATGATCCTGGCCATGGCGCAGCCCGACGTGCGCCGCCTGTTCCCCCAGCTGTGGGCCGGGCACGCCATGACCGAGCTTCACCTGGCCGAGCTCTCCCGCAAGGCGAGCGAGAAGCTGGTGCGGCAGGTGGCGGGCGCCGGCGTACCCGACGCGACGGTGGAGCGCGTCATCGACCACGCGGCGGGCAACGCGTTCTACCTGGAGGAGCTCATTCGCTCCGTCGTCGAGGGCCAGGACGAGCTGCCGCCGACCGTGCTGGCGATGGTCGAGGCCCGGCTGGCGTCCCTCGAGCCGGAGGCGCGGCGCGTGCTGCGCGCGGCGAGCGTCTTCGGCGACACCTTCTGGAAGGCCGGCGTCGCCGCGCTGCTCGACGCCACGGTGGGCGAGCGGCACGTCGGCGCGCAGATCGAGGAGCTGACGCGGCGCGAGCTGGTCGCGCCGCGCGAGCGCGGCCGGTTCCCCGACGAGCACGTCTTCCGTCACGCCATCGTGCGCGAGGCCGCCTACGGCATGCTGACCGAGACCGACCGCGTGCTGGGCCACGAGCTGGCCGGCGCCTGGCTGGAGCAAGCGGGCGAGAGCGACGCCATGGCGCTGGCCGAGCAGTTCGAGCGGGGGGGCGCGGCGGGGCGCGCCATCGTCTGGTACGAGCGGGCGGCCGCGCAGGCGCTGGGGGGCAACGACTTCGCCGCAGCCATCGCCCGGGCCCGCAAGGGGATCGACTGCGGCGCCGAGGGCGAGCGCAAGGGCACGCTCCTGGCGCTCCAGGCCGAGGCGCACCGCTGGGCCGGCGAGTTCGACGAGGTCGAGCGGTGCCTGCGCGAGGCCCTCACGCTCCTGCCGCCCGGCGGCGCGGTCTGGTACGAGACGGCCAGCGAGCTGGTCTCGGCCCGCGTGCGCCTGGGCCGCGTCGACGAGCTCGACGCCCTCGTCGCCCAGCTGGCGAACGCCTCGCCGGGCGCGGGCGCCGGCTCCGCGCGCGTGGTGGCCTGGGCGCGCGCCGCCGTGTCCCTCGTCTTCGCCGGGCTCAACACCCTCGCCGCGGGTCTCTTCGATCGCATCGACCGCGCGGAGGTCGATCCCGCCGACCGGAGCGTCGAGGGCCGCGTCCACCAGGCGCGGGCCACGCGCGCCATCGTGACCGGCGATCTGTCGCGCTACCTCGAGCACACCTCGGCGTCGGCGGTCGCCTTCGAGGCCGCCGGCGACGCGCGCACGGCGTGCGTGCAGCGCAGCAACGCGGGGTACGCGCTGGCCATGCTGGGGGCCTACGAGCAGGCCGAGGAGGCGCTGCGCGAGGCGCTCTTCACCGCCGAGCGGATGGGGCTCACCTCGGCGGCGGGGATCGCGCGCCAGAACCTGGGGCTGACGCTCGCGCGCCGCGGCGCGCTGCAGGAGGCGCGCGCCGTCGAGGAGCGGTCGGTCGAGGCCATGACCCTGTCGGGCGAGACCATCATGGCCGCCTGCTCGTGCGCGTACCTCGCCGAGATCCTCGCCCTGGCGCGCAACTACGGGGCGGCCGAGCGCGCCGCCCTCGACTCGCTGGCGACGGCCGGCGACCGCGAGCACGAGGTGCGCGCGCTGGCGTATGCGACGCTGGCGCGCGTGCTGCTCGCCACCCACCGCGTGAGCGAGGCGGTGGCCGCGTCGGCGAAGGCCCTGGAGCGCCTGGCGGCCGACGCGAGCTTCGGCGGCGAGCCCGCGGTGCGGCTGGCGCGGGCGGAGGTGCTGGAGGCGGCGGGCGACCCGGCGGCCGCGCGCGAGGCCATCGGCGTTGCGCGCGACCGCCTGCTCGAGCGGGCCGGGAGCATCAGCTCCCCCGAGCTTCGCCGGAGCTTCCTCGAGCGCGTCCCCGCCAACGCCCGCATCCTGCACCTCGCTGACGAGTGGCTCGCGAAAGCGCCTTGACAGGCGGCTGAGTCGAATGAATATTCAGTCGACGTGAAGGCCCCCACCGCCCCCACCAGCGACACCGCGGACGCCATCCTGGCCGCCGCGCTCGAGCTCTTCGTGGAGAGGGGCTTCCACGGGACCTCCGTCCCCTCCGTCGCCGAGCGGGCCGGGGTGGCCGCGGGCACCATCTACCATCATTTCGCCAGCAAAGAGGCGCTGGTGAACGCCCTCTACAAGCACTGGAAGTGCGCCATAAGCGCCCGCGTCCTCGACGGATTCCCCTTCGACCGGCCGCCCCGCGAGCAGTTCCGCACCGTCTGGGAGCGGATGGCCGACTTCGCCATCGCCCACCCCAAGGAGTTCGCCTTCCTCGAGCTCCACCATCACGGCGGGTACCTGGACGACGAAGCCAAGGGAATCGAGAACAACATCGTCGATTTCGGGATCGAGATGGTCAAGCGCGCCCAGGCGACGGAGGCCATCAAGGCCGTCGATCCCGTGCTCCTCATGGAGTTCGCCAACGGCGCCTTCATCGGCGTCTTCCGCGGAGGCATGGACGGGCGGCTGAAGCTGACCCGGGAGACGTTCCTGCTCGCGGAGCGCTGCTGCTGGGAGGCGATTCGCGCGTAGTCGCGCACCCTTTTTTTGGCCTGAGCATCGAATGAACGTTCAGTCAAATTGCACACGGGAGACCTCATCATGAAGACGCAGACCATCCTCATCACGGGCGCCACCTCGGGCATCGGCCGCCACACCGCCCTCTACCTGGCCGCGCGCGGCCACAGAGTCATCGCCACCGGGCGCAGCACGCAGGCGCTCGAGGAGCTGCAGAAGGAGGCGCGCGGCTCGCTCTCGGTCCTGCCGCTGGACGTGACCGACGCGGCGTCGATCGCGGACGCGAAGGCCGCCGTCCACGGGCTGACGCAGGGCGCGGGCCTCGACGTGCTGGTGAACAACGCCGGCTACGGCGCCCTCGGGCCGACCGAGCTCATCTCCGACGCCGACATGCGCGCGCAGTACGAGACCAACGTCTTCGGCCTCATGGCGGTGACGCGCGCCTTCCTGCCCGACATGCGCCAGCGCGGCGCCGGCCGGATCGTCAACGTGAGCAGCCTGGGCGGCGTCTACACGCTGCCGCTCTTCGGCGTCTACAACTCCACCAAGTACGCCGTCGAGTCGCTCTCCGACGCGATGCGCATGGAGCTCGCGCCGTTCGGCGTGGCCGTGTCGCTCATCGAGCCCGGCGTCATTCGCACCAACTTCACCGATCGCTCGATGGACGGCGTCGCGAAGTACGACGTGCCCGGCTCGCCCTACGCGCCGGTCTTCGCCCGCGCCGAGGAGATGCGCAAGATGAGCGACCTGACCGCCGTCGGCCCGCAGTGCGTGGCCCGCGCCATCGAGCACGCCGCCACCGCGCGCTGGCCGCGCGCCCGCTACGCCACGCCGCTGCGGTCGCGGCTGATGGTGGGCTTCCTGCGCGCGCTGCCCACGCGCGTCGCCGACTTCGTCATGACCCGCCTCACCGGCCTCACGCGACGCCGCCTCGCCCCCGCGCCGCCCGCCGCCGCGCCCCGGCTGATCAGCCAGACGGGGGGCAGGTGAGCCATGGACCGCACCCGCAGGACCCGCCGCTTCGCGGCCGCCGTCTTCGCCTCCGTCATGACGCTCGGGCTCGCGCTGCCCGCGACGAGCCTCGCCAGCGGCTCGTGGGAGACGCTCCGCAGCGAGGACGGGATCCTCGTGCAGCGCAAGGACGTCCCGGGCAGCCCCTTCGTGGCGTTCCGTGGTGAGGGCGACGTGGACGCGCCGCTGCTGGCCGTCGGCAACGTCCTGGTCGACATCGCGCGCGAGAAAGAGTGGATCGACAGCGTGGCCGACGCGCGCGTGCTGCGCCGCGTGAGCGAGGCCGAGTACGTCGTCTACTCCCACGTGGCGACGCCGCCGACCATGTCCGACCGCGACTTCGTGGCCGACGTCACCCTCTCCGCCGACGCCCCGAGCCGCACCCTCACCATCCGCATGCGTTCGATCGACGATCCCTCCGCGCCCAGGACCAGCTACGTCCGCGGCCAGCTCGAGGAGAGCTCGTTCGTCCTCACCGGGAGCGCCGACGGCAAGAAGACCCACGTGGTGGCCGAGATCCACTGCGACCCCAAGGGCAGCATCGCGCCGTGGATCGTCAACATGTTCCAGAAGAGCTGGGGCTACAACACCATCGCCAGCCTGCGCAAGCAGGTGCGCAAGCCGGACATCGCCACCAACCAGCAGCTCAAGGGACTGCTCGACGCCAGGGGCCTCTGACGTCATCCGACGTCCCTGCGCCCGCGTCGGGCTCGCCCCTCACTCCCCGGCCTTCGCCTGGGGGACGGCCTCGGGATCGGCCGCCGGCGTCGCGCCGACCAGGCGAGCCACCTCGGACTCGCCGCGATCCTCGACCGCGCGCGGGCGCCGACGCCGCCGCCACTGCACCACGTCGTCGAAGAGCGAGTACGCCACCGGCGTCGCCAGCAGCGTGAGCGCCAGCGAGAAGGTCTGCCCGCCCACCACCACGCCGGCGATGCCCCGGTTCAGGCCCGCGCCGATCCCGCGCGAGAGCAGCAGCGGGACCATCCCCGCCACGAAGGCGAACGTCGTCATCAGGATGGGCCGCAGGCGGTCCCGGTTCGCCTCCAGGATGGCCTCGGCCCGGCCCATCCCCTGCGCGCGCAGGTGGTTCATGTGGTCGATCTGCAGGATGGCGTTCTTCTTCACCACCCCGAAGAGCACGATGATGCCGAGCGCCGACATGATCGACAGCTCCTGGTGGAAGAGCAGCAGCGACAGCAGCGCGAAGGGGATGGTCAGCGGCAGCGTCAGCATGATGGTGATGGGGTGCAACCACGACTCGAACTGCGCCGCCAGCACCAGGTACATGAACACCGCCGACATGGCGATGGCGAGCAGGAACCCCGACACCACGCGCTCGGTCTCCTTGGTGAAGCCCGCCGGCCGCGCCGAGTAGCCCGGCGGCATGTGCAGGTCGGCGATGATCTTCTTCAGCGCCTCCGACACCGTGCTCTGCCCCACGCCGGGCGCCACGTTGGAGGTGATGGTCACCTGCCGCTGCCGGGCCAGGCGGTTGATCTCGGAGGGGCCGGTGGTCGACTTCAGCGACACCACCGACGACAGCGGCACCGTGCCGCCGCCCATCCTGGGCACGGTGATCATCGACAGCGACGTGAGGTCGTCGCGGTACTTCGGCTCGGCGCGGGCGCGGATGTCGTAGTCCTCGCCGCCCTCCTGGAAGGTCGACACCTTGAGCCCGCCCACCACGAGCTGCAGCGTGTCGGCGATGTCGAACACGCTCACGCCCAGGCTCGCCGCCCGCTCGCGGTCGACCACCACGTGCACCTCCGGGTTTCCCACGATGAGGTTGGAGTCGACGTCGACCGCGCCCGGCACCTGGCGGAAGCGCTCCAGGATCTGCCTGGTGTACTCCGCCAGCCGCGCCAGGTCCGGCCCGGAGATGGTGAACTGCACCAGCGCCGTCGACGAGCCGGTGCTGATCTGCTGCGACACCGAGACGTCGATGCGCAGGTCCTTGCGCTGGTGGGCGACGATCTCGCGCCGCA
>DATBQU010000283.1:0-8873 GCA_036560665.1 Polyangiaceae bacterium | reverse complement strand
AGACGGTGACCTCGATGTTCTTGGCCCACGAGTAGGCCGCGTTCTCGAAGCGGACCGCCCCGTCGCCCCCGCCGACCGCCGTCAGCTGCTCGACGCCCGCGCTCTGGAGCAGCGTGTTGTTCCCCGTGTACGTCGTCAGCTCGGCGTGCTGGCCGGTGCGGTAGCTCTTGTGCAGCGGCGAGGTGAAGGTGACCGTGTTGCCGCTGACGCTCGCGACTTCCTTGATCTCGTTCTGCGGGCGGTCCTGCCGGGCGAACCAGCAGGCGCCGTCGCTCCCGTTGCCGCTGCCGGCGTAGTTGTTCGCGGTGGAGGGCTGCACGTCGGTCTGCACGGGATCGTCGCCGCCGAACGCCGGCTTGTGCACCTGCCAGGACACGGCGTAGTCGGGCGACGCCCACACCGAGGTGGAGAGCCCCGCCACGTCGGGCTGCCAGCCGGCGCCCGACGCCTCGTCGAGCAGGACCATCTGGCCGGTGGAGAAGATCGACCCGTCCACCACCGTGACCGAGGTGGACCCCTTCTTCCCGTCCGCCGAGAGCAGCTGCATGAACTGCGGCTGGAACGGCGTCGGCGCGGCGCAGCGACCGTCGCCGTCCGGGTTGGCGTAGCGGCTCGGACCGACGATCACGATCGGCGTGGCGTCGGCGGCGCTGGTGTTGCCCTGCGTGGCGGCGACGTTGCGCGGGTTCTTGAGGATGGTGACGCCCGCGCCCGAGCCCCGGACCACCACGCCCTTGTCGATGGCCACGTAGCTGCCCTGCCCCATGACGAAGGTGCCGGGCCCCAGCTTCACCACGGTGCCCTCGGCACACTGCGCGATGGCGTCGTTGATCTGCTTGGCGTCGTCGCCGCCGCTCGGCGCGAGCGCCGTCGAGTTGCAGATCGGCCAGCTCGCCGAGGGGACGCCGCTCTTGGTCAGCATGCCGGCGAAGCCCCACGTCGTGGCCCGATCGGGATCGAGCGGCGGATAGTCGCCGCCGCCGCCCGTGCCGGAGTAGCTGCCGCCTCCCGAGCCGTCCGTCGGGGAGCTGCTGGAGGAGCACATCGTCAGCGCCACCAGGGCGCTCGTCGCGAGCAGGGATACGACAGGGCTCTCTCGACGGAAACGATGCATCACGCGTGGCTCCTCGGGGATGCCGGGAGCCGGAGAACCCCCCGCGACTTCGGCAGCGGGCAGAGGGTAAGTGATCGGCAATGTCGGTTTCCACCCGACCGTCCTGAATTCCTCATTTTGGGAGGACACCGTGCGCCCGCGTCGTCCCCGCGCGCTCAATCACGCCCTGGGGCATGATGCACCACTTCGCGCTTCGCACGCGCGACGCTCGCGCTCGGGGTGGACAGGTCCGCGCGACCGGATCGCGGGTGATCCGCTGCGGTCTCCCGGCCTCTACGAAAACGCGGCATTCGTGCGGTTTCCGGCGTGGTCTCTTCCGTGCAAGGTGGACGGGACATGACCTGGACCCGCAAGTCGGTCTGCCTCGTGGGCGCCGTCGTCGCCGCCGGCCTGGCGTGCCTCATCGCCTTCGCCGCGACGAGCCAGGCCGACCCGAGGCACGAGTCGGGCGCCGCGCCGCAAGGTGCAGCCGCGAGCGCGCAGGCGAGCCACGCGACGCCGGCGGCCGAGGTGCGCATGATGCCGAGCACCGGTCACGCCATGCAGTGCGCCGACGGCAGCTGGGCGCGCACCGTCGCCCGCGGCGCGTGCTGGCAGCACGGCGGGGTCGCCTACTAGACGTCTCGCCCGGGCAATCGAGCGACTCGATGAGAGCCATCAGGCGTTCCGCGCTTCCGCGACGAAGCGCGCGGCCCCACGTTGTGGGGTCATGAGCACCACCGATGCGAGCGCCGCCCCCCGCGAGGGAACGGCAGAGCTTCCGGGACCGCGCAGCGTCGCGGGCATCTACCGGAGCGCGCCTTTCCACTGGGTCGGCGACGGGTTCTTCGTCTCCAGCTACTTCCCCCGTCCGGGCCTCCCCGCCGAGCGCGTGAGCCCCTTCCTGCTGATGGACTACGGGCCTCCGCGCGACTTCGCGCCGCTTCCCGCGGGTCAGCGTGGCGTGGGGTGGCATCCTCACCGGGGCTTCGAGACCGTCACCGTCGCCTGGGAGGGATCGGTCGCGCACCGCGACAACGCCGGCAACGCCGGCATCATCGGCCCGGGCGACGTGCAGTGGATGACGGCCGGCTCCGGCATCCTCCACGAGGAGTACCACGAGCGCGAGCTGACCCGCCGCGGCGGCCGGATGCACATGATGCAGCTCTGGGTGAACCTGCCGCGCAAGGACAAGATGACCGCGCCTGGCTACCAGCCGCTCACCGCGGAGCAGATCCCGAGCGTCGCGCTGCCAGGCGACGCCGGAGCGGTCCGCGTCATCGCCGGCGAGTACGCCGGCACGCGCGGACCGGCGCGCACGTTCACGCCGGTCACGCTGCTCGACGCGCGGGTGAAGGCCGGCGGGCGCCTGCCGGTCACGGTGCCCCGCGGCCACAACGCGATGGCGATCGTCACCTCCGGCCGCGTCCGCACGTCGGAGCGCGACGCCTCGGCGGGAGAGCTCATCCTCTTCGAGAACGACGGCACGGAGCTCGAGCTGTCCGCGCTCGGAACCGAGGACGCCCACGTCCTCTTCCTGGCCGGCGAGCCCATCGCCGAGCCCATCGTCCAGTACGGGCCCTTCGTGATGAACACCCGGCAGGAGATCCAGCAGGCTTTCCTCGATTTCGAGCGCGGGAAGTTCGGCGAGATACCCGACTGAACGCGAGCCTTTCAGCGGGTGGCCGCGGGTAGCTGATCGTCCGCCACCTTGCGCGACGCGTCGCGGCGAGCTATCAATGCCTTGCTCACGAGCCGGCAAGTCCTGGCGTTCCGTGATGATGCGGTCCTGAAAGCGACCGCGTTGCGCCATCCGAGCCCGCGGCAGCGTGGACTGGCGGTGCGAGCGCCCCGCGAAGGGTGCTGCCGCAAAGAGAGCAAACCAATTCTCGTGCGTACATTTCGTCCGCGCAGGCCGCGTCGCCAGTACGGCGACGCCAGCCCGCGCTCCCAGAGTCCTGTCCAGACTTCCCGGTCCACCCAGTTCCAGTCCTCCGCGCCTCCTCCGCTCGCTCCGGCCAAGCCGTACGATCCCGAGGCCGTCGCGGCGTCTCCCTTCACCGCCCTCGGGCTGATCGCGCCCCTCGTTCGCGCCGTCCTCGACGAGGACTACACGGTGCCGACGCCCATCCAGACCGAGGTGATCGCCCACGTCCTCGCCGGACGCGACGTGCTCGGCGTGGCCCAGACGGGCACCGGAAAGACCGCCGCGTTCGTGCTGCCGATCCTCCAGCGCCTCGGCGCCGACGAGGCGGGTCGCGGTCCCATCCGGGTGCTCATCCTGGCGCCCACGCGGGAGCTCGCCGCGCAGATCGGTGAGCGATGCGCGGCCTACGGGCGCCATCTCGGCCTCCGCCACACCGTCGTCTTCGGCGGCGTCAGCCAGTACCGGCAGGAGATCGCGCTGCGAAACCGGCCGGACATCCTGGTCGCCACCCCGGGGCGGCTGCTCGATCTCATGAACCAGGGCTTCGTGCACCTGGACAAGATCACCCACCTCGTCCTCGACGAGGCCGACCGCATGCTCGACATGGGCTTCGTGCACGACGTGAAGCGCGTCTGCGCGGCGATCCCGAGGAAGCGGCAGACGCTCCTCTTCTCCGCCACCATCCCGCAGTCCATCGAGGGCCTGGCGGCGGGGCTGCTCGCCAGCCCGGTGCGCGTGTCGGTCAAGCCGGCCGTCACCACGGCCGAGCTGGTGGAGCAGTCCGTCGTCTTCGTCGGCCAGCGCGAGAAGCGCGAGCTGCTGGAGAAGGTGCTGCGCCGCGAGGACGTCAAGCGGGCCCTCGTCTTCACCCGCACCAAGCACGGCGCCAACCGCCTCTCCGAGCAGCTCGAGCGCGCGGGGATCGACGCCATGGCCATCCACGGCAACAAGTCCCAGGCGGCGCGCGAGCGCGCCCTCGAGGCCTTCCGTCGCGGCACCACCAGCGTCCTCATCGCCACCGACGTCGCCTCGCGCGGCATCGACGTCGACGGGATCTCGCACGTCATCAACTTCGATCTGCCCAACGTCCCCGAGGCCTACGTGCACCGCATCGGCCGCACCGGCCGCGCGGGTGCGGTGGGTCAGGCCATCACCTTCTGCGGGCCCGACGAGCGCGGGCTGCTCGCCGACATCGAGCGCTTCATCCGCAAGCGCCTGCCCGCAGGCGCCGCCGCGGCCTGACCCCACCCCTGGGTGGATCGCCGGCCCCTCAGGCCTGCCCCTGCTCGCCCCCTCTTCCCCCACGAAACGTGGAAAAAGACGGGGCAAGCGGACAGGGTACACACCTTGCGATCACACCGGGTCGGAGGTGGCAGTGGTCATGCGAGCGCGCGCGATGCAGGTCGTCCTGGCGTTGGCGATGACAGGCGCGCCCCTGCTCGCCTGCGGCGGCGGCGACTCCTCCTCCTCTTCTTCTCCGTCCGGCGACGCGCCCGACGCGGGCGCCTCACCCACCGGGACGGGCACTCCTCCCCCTCCTCCCGCAGCGGACGCGGGCGTCCCCCTCCCCGGCGCGGCGCGCTGGAACGCCCGCCTCGGCGGGATCCAGACCGACGTCGGTTACACCGTCGCCGGCGACAGCGCCGGCAACGTGGTGGTGGCCGGCTCCTTCCAGGGAACCGCCGATCTGGCCGGCGTCATCCTGACCAGCGCCGGGGGCAGCGACATCTTCGTCGCCAAGTACGCGCCCGACGGCACCGCCCTGTGGGCCCGTCGTATCGGCGGCAAAGGCAACGAGATGGCGACCAGCGTCGCCATCGGCAGCACCGGCGACATCCTCGTGGGCGGCGCGTCCGACGGCTCGATCGACTACGACGGCACCGTCCTCGGCGGGGGCGGCGCCGCGGGGACGCTCCTGCTGCAGCTCGACAAGTTCGGTAACGTCGCGATGGCGCGGGCGTACGGAGGCGACTCCTACGGGACCATCGTGGGCGTCGCCGTGGCCGCGGACGGCTCCGTCGCCCTCTGCGGCGCCTACCAGGGGACCATCGACCTCGGCGCCGGACCGCTGCCCGCGGCGCAGGGCACGTACGACGCGTTCCTCGCGCGCTTCGATCCCACGGCCATGAAGCTCGTCTACGCCAAGCACCTCGGCGGCGACGGCGTGGACCTGGCGCAGGGCGTCGCCTTCGGACCCAAGGGGGTGCTGGCGGTGATCGGCTCCTTCTCCGGCACCGGCGACTTCGGCAGCGGCGCGAGGACGGCGGTCGGCAAGTCCGACGTCTTCGCCGGCGCATTCGACAAGCTCGGGACCCTGGCGTGGAACCGCTACTACGGTGGCCTCGACACCGACGACGGCCGCAGCATCGCCTTCGATCCCGCCGGGGACATCTTCCTCGCCGGCGGCTTCGGCTCCACCGTCGACTTCGGCCATGGACCGGTGAACAGCCAGGGGCTCATCGACGGCTTCGTGCTGAAGCTCACGCCCACCAGCGCGCCCGACTGGGCGCAGACCTTCGGCAGCCCCGGGGACGACGAGGCCGTGTCGATCGCCGCCGATGCCAGCGGCGACGCGCTGGTCGGCGGCCTCTTCGAGCAGAACATGATGATCGGCGGCACCGCCTTCGTCAGCGCGGGCGACCGCGACGTCGTGGCCCTCAAGCTGGGCGGCGACGGCAGCCACCTGTGGACCCGGCACTTCGGCAGCGTGGAGGCCGACGTCGGCGTCGGCGTCGCCTTCGACGGGCCCGGTCACGCCCTGGTGACGGGGTTCTTCCGCAAGCAGGTCGACTTCGGCACCGGCCTGAAGGGCAGCGCGGGCGACGACGACGTGTTCGTGGCGACGTTCCAGCCGTGATGCTGGTGCGCAGGGACGGAATCGAACCGCCGACACGGGGATTTTCAATCCCCTGCTCTACCGACTGAGCTACCCGCGCGCGAAAGCCGCTTCACCGCGGCGTTTGGGACCCGGGAGCTAAGCTACCGGCCCCGCACCTGTCAAGCGGATGGGCGTGCGCGTGAAACCATGCGCTCCCGCCGCGCGTAGCGCATCGGGTACCATTGCCCTGCCTGGCCTGGGGCGGGCTCGGAGGTCTTCGTGCCGGAAGGCGATACGCTGCAGCTCATCGGTCGTACGATCGCCGACAAGTACGCCGTGGAGGCGCTGGTCGGCGAAGGGGGCTTCGCGACGGTCTACCGCGCGATGCACGTCATCTGGAAGCGCCCGGTGGCGCTCAAGGTGTTCAAGTCGTTCGGGCACTTCTCCGACAAGGACCGGCAGAAGCTCCTCGACGAGTTCGTGCAGGAGGGGGCGCTGCTGGCCGATCTGTCGGCGCGCAGCGCGGCCATCGTGCAGGCGCGCGACATCGGGATGCTGGACACCGGGGCGGGGGGCACCGTCCCCTACATGGTGCTGGAGTGGCTGGAGGGGGCGACGCTCGAGGCGGTCATCGCCGACGAGAAGGCGCGCGGACTCCCGCTGCGCTCGATGGCCGACGCGGTGAAGCTGCTCGATCCGGCGGCCGAGGCGCTGGCGCTCGCGCATCGCAAGGGGATCGCCCACCGCGACGTGAAGCCGGGCAACGTGTTCGTGCTCGGCGATCCGCGCGGCGACCACACGGTGAAGCTGCTCGATTTCGGCATCGCCAAGGTGGTCAACGACGCGCAGAAGATGGCCGGGTCGTTCACCAAGACGGCCGGCAACGTGACCAGCTTCACCCCGGCCTACGGGGCGCCGGAGCAGTTCACGCGCACCCACGGGGCGACGGGGCCGTGGACCGACGTGTTCTCGCTCGCGCTCATCGCGGCGGAGCTGGTGACGGGGCGCGAGCCGCTCGAGGGCGACGACTTCCTCCAGCTCGCGGTGGCGTCGGCCAACCCCGACCGGCGGCCGACGCCGCGCACGCTGGGCGCGCCGATATCGGACGAGATCGAGGCGGTGTTCGTGCGCGCCACGGCCATCAAGCCGGCCCAGCGCTGGCAGTCGGCGGGCGACTTCTGGAACGCCCTGCGCCAGGCGCTGAGGATGGAGCCGATGCGCGGGATGACGGAGCCGAACCCGTCGCGCCTGCCGGCGCCCCCCATTGCCGATCCCGTCGGGAGCGCGCCGACGGTCGCCGCGCTGCCGTCGGATCCGCAGCCCGCGGTCGCCCAGGCCGCCATGGGCACCGCGCCTCGCGCGACGACGACGACGGGGCACCAGCCCGGCTCGAGCAAGATGGGCCTCTTCGTGGGGCTCGGCGTGGCCGCCGTCGCGGTCATCGGCGGCGCGGTGTTCTTCCTCGGTCGGGGCTCGGGCACGCCCACCGCGCCCTCGGCCAGCGCCGTGTCGTCGGCCCCCAGCCCCCACGAGAGCGCCGCGGCGAAGGCGCCGCCGCCCGCGCACGTCTGTCCGCCGGGCACCATCAAGATCCCAGGGGGCAGCTTCTACATGGGCAGCGACGACGGCCTGCCGCTGGAGAAGCCGGCGCACCAGGTGGCGCTCGAGCCCTATTGCATCGACGAGTTCGAGGTGACCGTCGAGCAGTACAAGGCCTGCAGCGACGCCGGCCGCTGCAAGCGCGCCGGGACGACGAACGCGTGGGACAAGATCACGGACAAGGAGAGCAAGGCCTTCGACCCGCTCTGCAACATCCGCGATCCGGTCGGGCACTCGACGCACCCCATCAACTGCGTCGACTGGGACATGGCAGAGAAGTACTGCCACGAGCAGGGCAAGCGGCTGCCCACCGAGGCGGAGTGGGAGTTCGCCGCGCGCGGGCCCGACGGTCGCAAGTTCCCGTGGGGCGACGACGATCCCGGAGCGGGCCACCTCAACGCGTGCGGCAAGGAGTGCGTGGCCTGGGGCCTCAAGAACGGCATCGAGGAGAAGGCCATGTACGAGGCCGACGACGGCTTCGCCAACACCGCGCCGGTCGGCAGCTTCCCCAAGGGCGCGTCGCGCTACGGCGTGAAGGACGTGGTCGGCAACGTCTGGGAGTGGGTCGGCGACTGGTACGGCGAGTACCCGAAGGAAGAGCAGAAGGACCCCAAGGGCCCCGCCACCGGCGACGAGCGGGTGATCCGCGGCGGCGGCTGGAACGGCTCGTACGCCTCGTGGGTGCGCCCGACGTTCCGCTACAAGGACTCGCCGATGAAGCGCAGCTACGGGATCGGGTTCCGCTGCGCCAAGTGAGCTGCTGCACGCAGCAATCAGGGCGAACACGGCGAGCATGGGCCACGCGCCCCCGTGGTGCATGACCCGCACACGCGAGAGCACGTCTCCCAGCGAAGCAACGAGCACGCGCTCGCGGACGTGGGTTCCTCGGGGCACGGTGGGTGCCTGACGGGCGCGCGAACGTGCCCTGACTCCCGTACCGGCCTTGCCCGACCCCCGTACGAACATGGCCTCCCGGGCGCACGGCACCGGCTTGCCTCTCGCTGGCGCGCTGCCATGTTCCCGCGCCCGTCTTGGTGTCCTCGCGCTTCCGCGGGCCTGTCTCGCTGCGTGCGGCGTGCCCGGTTCCAGCACTCACTGGACCGATCCGGCGCGGGAGCGTGGCCACGTTCGTACGCGTGGATGACCATCGCCCCGCAGGAGGCGGACCATCCTCATGGACGCGCGATGCTCGGCTCGTGTGCCAGCCAGGCCTCCCTCACGCTCCGTGCCTGTCTCGTTCGCGTGCACGGGTACCCATGCCGGTGCGTCCGCGCAGGTACCTTCGTGGGTGCGAAGGGGCACCCTGGCGAATGCCGTGGGTCAACCTCGTGCGTGCGGAGAGCCATTGTCGCGCGTCTGGCCAGGCAGCGTCGTGGACGGGGACACGGATGCCGGCGAGCCCGGATAGACAACCTCGCGCAGGCGGGTAGGTATCC
>DATBQU010000282.1:0-14364 GCA_036560665.1 Polyangiaceae bacterium | reverse complement strand
GGAGTGAACACGGGCGCCCCCAGCGGAGGATGGCCTTCGTCGGGCGCGCAGCAGACGTCGAGCGCCACGTCGGCCGGCCCTGCGTCGATCCCGCTCGTCTCCTCCGGACCGACATCGATCGACGCATCGCCCGGCCCGCCGTCGGCCCTGCTCGTCCCGTCGTTGCCCCCGTCGATCGCCGGAGACGTGCCGACCGTGTCGTCGCCCAGGCAGGACATCATCGCTCCGGCGCAGGCGAGCGCGGCACCGAGCCAAAGAGCGTGGCGGTTCATCGGTTCCGCTTCCCCCCGTTCCCATCATGTCCCAGGATCCCCCCCTTGTTCCAGCTTCGCCGCGTCATCGGCGTGCGCGCCCTGGCGCTCACCATGGTCAACCTGACGGTGGGCGCGGGGATCTTCGGGCTGCCGGCGCTGGCCGCGCGCGAGCTCGGCGCGAGCGCGGTGTTCGCGTACCTCGTGTGCGTCGTGCTGGTCGGCCTGGTGGGCCTCTGCCTGGCCGAGGTGGGGAGCCGCCTGTCGGGCGCGGGCGGGGTCTACGGGTACGCCACCGCGTCGTACGGTCCCTTCGCCGGGACGGTCACCGGGCACCTGCTCTGGTTCGCCAACGGCGCCGTGGGCAACGCCGCCATCGCCGTGCTGATGGTGGACACGCTGGGCGTGCTCGTCCCCGTGTTCGCCGCGCCCCTGCCGCGCGCCGCGGTGCTCCTCGCGTACTACGCGGCGCTCGCCGCCATCAACGTGCGCGGGACGCGGCAGGGCGTGGGGCTCTCGCAGCTGACCACCGTCCTCAAGCTCGCGCCGCTGGTCGGGCTCGTGATCTTCGGTCTGCCGCACGTGCACCGCGCCAACCTGCACCTGGGCGGGACGTTCTCGGCAGGCGCGCTGGGGCGGACCGCGGCGCTGCTCTTCTTCGCCTTCATGGGGTTCGAGGCGGGGCTCAACGCCAGCGGCGAGGTGACGGCGCCCGCGCGCACCGTGCCGCGCGCCATCCTGCTCGCGCTGATCCAGATCGCCGCGCTGTACCTCGGGCTCCAGATCGTCGCGCAGGGCGTGCTCGGGCCGGCGCTGGGGGCGGCCGGCGACGCGCCGCTGGGGGCGACGGCGCGGGAGGCGTTCGGCGCCGCCGGCGGGACGGTGATGCTGGTCGCCGCGCTGCTCGCCACCGGCGGCGTGCTCGCGGCCGACGTGCTCGCCACGTCGCGCGTGGTCTACGCCCTCGGCCGCGACGGCGTGCTGCCGGAGGCCCTCGGGCGCGTCGACCGCGCGCGCGGCACGCCGGCCGTCGCCATCGTGGCCTACGCCGCGGTCTGCGCCGTGCTCGCCCTGTCGGGGACGTTCCGCGTGCTGGCGACGCTGAGCGCCTCGGGGACGCTGTGCATCTACCTCGTCTGCTGCACGGGTCTGCTGCGGCTTCGCGCGCGCGGCGTCCGCGAGGAGGGCGAGCCGTTCGTCGTCCCCGGCGGACCGGTGGTGCCGGTCCTGGCGACGCTCACCGTGCTGGGCGTCCTCGCCGGGCTGACGCGCCGCGACGTCCTCGCGCTCGGCGCGCTGCTGCTCGCGGCGGTGACGCTGGCGCTGCTGCGGCGCAGGCGTGCTCGCCCGTCGGCCGCCGGCGATCACGGACCGAAGAAGTAGTAGTCGGCCGCGTACGGCACCTGCGCTGTGGCGCCCGCGTCGCACGTGGCCGACGGGGCGACGCCGCCGTCCGTGTCCACGCGCTGCACGTAGGTGACCTGGCCGAGCGGACCCGTCCCTCCGTGCCCCACCCCCTGGAGCAGCAACCACGGCACCGACGACGCGCCGCCGTCGGGCGTGAACGCGGCGACCTTGTGACCGACGACGTACGTGCCGTCGAGCGCCTGCCACTCCGGGAAGGCCGCGCCGCCGTCGGTCGCGAAGTGGTGCGCCACGAGCGTCCCGTGGCAATCGCTCAGGTCGGCCGTCGGTCCCACGAAGGTCCACCCGGAGGCGCCGCCGTCCGCCGCGGCGGTGCACGCGTAGTTCTGCCATCCGGCGGCGGCCGAATGGACGAGCACCATCCCGCCGTCGGACGGGACGGCGATGGTCGGGTCGACGGTCGGCGCGAGCAGCCAGCTCGCGGGGCACCCCCCGTCCCCCGCATCGGTGAGCCCCGTGTCGGTGCCGGTGTCCGTCGCGACGTCCTGCGCCGTGACGTCGGTGGCGACGTCGCTGGCGGTGTCGAGGGTGACGTCCGTGCTGACGACGTCGTGCGAGGCGTCGGGGGAGCCGCCGCCGTTGTCGTCGCCGCCGCACGCCGGCAGCGCCAGCGCGAGAGGGACCAGAAGAAGCTGTCGCATCGAGACCTCCCTCGGAGGTCAGCGCGAGTCTCCGCCCCCCCCGACGGAGGGATACGTGAGCGAACGCGTCCGGTTTCCGGCCCGCCGTCGCTTTTCCGGAAACCGCGGCGCGCGCCGGTCGTAACCCCGATCGAGGGGGGGGCGCTCGGACGATTGTCGCCCCCGGAGGCGGCCAGACGGGCGGACAATGCCGACCGGCATGCGGGGGCAAGACTGGAAGCCGGCCGCCGATGCGGCGATGGACCGCTACGCCTGCGGCGATGACGCAGCCTTCGCGGAGCTCTACGATCTCCTCGAGCCGCGCCTGACGGCCTTCTTGCTCCGCCGGACGCGCGACGAGGGGAGGACCGACGACCTCGTGCAGCAGACGTTCATGCAGATGCACTGCGCGCGCCGCCATTTCGCGCGCGGGGCCGAGGTGATGCCGTGGGCGTTCGCCATCGCTCGACGGCTCCTCATCGACAGCGTGCGGAAGGGGGGACGCGAGCGCGAGCTCCTGGTGGACGACGCGAACGGCGACGCGCTCGAGCGCCCGTGCGGGCGCGACAAGCCGGACTCCGCCCTGGCCAAGCGGCAGCTCGCCCGGCGCATCGAGGAGGAGCTGGAGCGCATGCCGGAGGCGCACCGGGAGGCCTTCGACCTGATCCAGGGGGACGGGCTGTCCGTGTCGGAAGCGGCGAAGGTGCTCGCCATCACCCCGACGGCGGTGAAGCTGCGAGCTCACCGGGCGTACGCTGCGCTGCGCGAGCGGCTCGGAAGCGACGTCCACGAGCTGCTGGGAGACGCCCCATGACGACCCGCGATCTCAAGGCCCGCGTCCTGGAGGCCGCGCACGGCGCGCCCTCCGCGACGCGCGGGACGTCGCGCGTCCAGGCCTGGCTGGTGCTGCCGTCGAGCGTCATCGTCGCGGCATCCCTCTTCTTCGCGCTCGGCGGGGTGCAGAACGGCCAGGGGCGGCCCATGTGGTTCTACCTGGCGTCGTCGCTCGGATGGGGCGCCGTGGCCGCGCTCTCGACCTGGGGCGCCCTCGGCCGGGGGGCGTCGGCGACCTGGCGCACGCGGTCGATCCTCGTGGCGGTGGCGATCGGGACGCCGGCGGTGCTCTTCGCGATGATGTTCGCGTTCGCCACCGCCGATCCCGAGCTCACGCAGGTGCACCCCGAGCGCCTCGGGCTCAAGTGCCTCGGCCTCACCGTCGCCGCCGCCACGTTCCCGCTGCTGTCGCTGCTCGCCGTCCGCCGCGGCAGCGATCCCGTGCATCCGGCGGCGACCGGCGCGGCGCTCGGCGCGGCGTGCGGCGCCTCGGCAGGGGTCATGGTGGAGATGTGGTGCCCGGTGAGCGAGCTGCGTCACGTCGCGTTCGGGCACATCGCGCCGATCGTGTTGCTCGCCCTGGTCGGCGCGGCGCTCGGATCGCGCGTGCTCGGCATGCGCGCGAGAGGTCGGCGCTGAGGTCGGCCGCACGTCACCGAGAGCAGACGAGCGGCACAGAGAGGATGTGGAAGCCGGTCGGCGTGCTCGCGGCGAACGCCACCAGCCCCTCGCTCGGAGTCGCGAACGCGACGCTCGGGCGTCCGATCTCGGTGAGGTCCGGCGGGGAGAGCGTGATGGCGGGGCCGGCCGGCTCCGCCCAGCCCGCGATCGGCTGCGCGCGTACGGTGTCTCCCTCGGTCCAGGCAAGGAGGAAGTGGTCGGCGCCGAACGGAGCGAGCGCGGGATCGGCTGCGCCCCCGCCGGGTCCGCCGGGCGGCACCTCGAACCTGTGCTCCACGACGCGGCGCAGCCCCTCGCGGGCCGTACCGGCAAACGCGTGCGGCCAGTCGTAGGTGACCACGCCGAGCGCGAGGTAGGTGCCCGGGTCGTCGACCGTCTCTCGTACGAGGTACGTCTCGATGCCGTTCGTGGCGCTGGCGCGCCCGGGAGTTGGCGGCGCCGGGCACTCGCCGAGCACGGTGCCGAGCTTCTCGCCGTGGGCGCCGATCCCCACCCGCAGGCACGGCGTGACGTCATCGAGGACGACGACGTCGTAGCCGCCCTCGGCCCGGGTGAGCACCTGTACGTCGCCGGTGTAGACATCCGACGCGACGATGGCCGGCGCTCCGGCGACGCGGCACGACACCTCCGGCGCGTCCACCGCGAATCCGACGTTCGGACCGGGCTGGGTCTGGTGGCGACTGCACGCCGCGGAGGCGAGGGCGAGCACCAGGGGCGCGATGGAGCGCATCTCCCTTGGGGTATACGTGCGCCGGGCGTCTCGGTTTCCGGGCGGCAGGCGCCGCTCCGTCTCATAGCCTCAACGTCACGTCGAGCAGCACCCGGTCGTCGGTGTGGCGCAGGTCGGGCGTGAACGACGCCGCCGCGGCCGCGTCCACCGGCACCTGGCCGCCCGGTCCGGTGATCCCCCCCGGTCCGCTGAAGAGCGGCTGGTTGGCGATGCGGTGCGACCACTCGAGGCGCGTGAGGAGCCAGGGGCTCGGCCAGTAGTCGAGCGTCGCCGTCACGCCCCCGGCGAGGAAGGGGCTCGTGCCCTGCCACGGGTAGACCGAGCCCACCGGGAAGCGCGGCGTGATGGCCTGCGTGCTGTCGTAGAAGACGTCGCCGCGGAGGGTGCTCTTCCAGCGCTCGGTCCAGTCCCAGTGGTGGGTCACGGTGACGCCGCCCATCGGCCCCGACGGCGCGTTGCCGCGGTGCTCGTAGCCGACGTCGCCCACCACCGAGAAGGCGAGCGAGCGAAGGAAGCCGCCGCCCTCGCGCTTGAAGTAGCGCACCTGGACGTTGTTGTCGGAGTACACGCGCGCCGAGTCGGGATCGCCCTGCGCCTCCTGGCCGGCGTAGAGGGAGTTGACGAGGGAGAGCCACTCCGTGGGCCGCCAGTTCCACAGGTAGCCGCCGGCGCGCCCCTCGTGCCACTGTCCGAACGTCTGCCAGCCGTTGACCACCCACAGCTCGACCTTCAGCCGCGCGGACGGGTAGAGCTGCCCGCGGAAGCCGAAGAAGTAGTACGGCGTCGCGTCGGACATGAACGCGTGCGTGTAGGCCCAGTTCTCCTCGGGCAGGTAGCTCTCCAGGCCGATGTACGAGGGGAAGATCCCGAGCTCGGCGTTGACGCCGTGGAGCCAGTGGAAGTGCCACCCCGTCGCCGCCTGCTGGACGATCTGCAGCAGGCGGTTGGTGAGGAAGAAGCCGCGCGTGGTCGTGGTGTCCTGGCCGGCGATGGTCTCGACGGTGGAGCCGTACTGGATGTAGAGGCGCCCGATGGGGCCGTCGAGGCCGGTCACGTCGACGCCGACGTGGGCCAGGTTGAGCGAGATCTCGTCGTGGCGAGGCGCCGCCGTGGTGGGGAAGATGGTGTGGTCGACGGGGTGGCTGAACTGCCACGCGTAGTAGGTGTCCACGTAGAGCGACCAGGTCACGGGCCCCATGGTGAGCAGCGACGGCGGCTGGGTGTTGCTGCCGTTCATCCAGGCGTAGTCGCCGCCGAAGGGAGGCTCGCGCACGTCGAGGGGGGGCTCGGCCACGACCGCCGGGGGCGCGGGGGCCATCAGGGCGAGGGGCAGCACTCAGGCCACCACGCGATCCCCGCCGTCCTGCTTGGCGCGGTAGGCCTTCTGGTCGGCGCGGCGCAGCAGCGCCGCCACGGTGTCCGCCGGCTCGGCCACGGCGATGCCCACGCTGGCCGTCACCTTGAGCTTCGTGTCGAAGCGCTTCGCCGCGTCGCGCACGCTCTGGGCCACGCGCTCGCCGGCCGCGTGCGCCTTCTCCCCGTCGGTGTCGGGCAGCACCACCACGAACTCGTCGCCGCCGTACCGACCGGCGACGTCGCTCGCCCGCGTCGTGGAGGCGAGCTCGGTGGCGATCTCCTTGAGCAGCACGTCGCCGCGCAGGTGCCCCTCGGCGTCGTTGACCCTCTTGAACCCGTCCAGATCGATCATGACCAGCGCCAGCGGGTGGCCGCGGCGCACGCGCGCCAGCTCGACCTCGATGCGCGCGAAGAGGTGCCGCCGGTTGTAGAGGTTGGTCAGCGGATCGAGCTGGCTGAGCTCCTCGAGGCGCGCGTTGGCCGCGACCAGCAGGTCCTCGCGGCGCTGCACCGCCTTCACCAGCGCCGCCACGATGGCCGTGGAGGCGGGGACGAACACGGTCACGAACAGCGACGCCATCAGCGTCTGCTCGAGCGACGGGGGACCCATCGCGGCCAGCTTGGGGACGTCCGGCGCGAAGGGGAGCCACCCCGCCCACTCGGCCCACACCACGGCGTCGTAGGCCAGGGGCCCCAGCAGCGTGAGCGCGTAGGCGACGCGCACGCGGACCACCAGCGCGTTGGCCACGCCGGCGAACATGTACAGCGACGCCATGGGCGTCACCGTGCTCCCCAGCCCGTGCACCGTGTAAGTGAGGACGGTGATGTCGATGAGCCCCGAGACGAACGCCCGCCAGCTTCCGCCGATGCGCTTGCGGATGAGCACCTGCTCGACGGCGGCGATGCCCAGGTACGCGACCCAGATCCACAGGTGCGGGCGCGTGCCCGGGTAGAACGTGGGCAGCAGGGCGAGCGCCACCACGCCCACCGCGAAACGAGACAGCGCCGCACGGAACTTGAGCTCGTCGCGCGTCATCCCCCGGCCTTCCGGCAGCTTACACCGCGCCCGGGGAGCTTGGCCGCACCGCCGTGGCCGGGATATCACCGAGATCGTTGCCATGCTCACGATCAGGGGCCCGGTGAGCGGCCCCGCCAGCAGCCCGCGCGTCGCCCTGCGCGATCTGCGCAAGTCCTTCGGGTCGACGCGGGCCCTCGACGGCGTCGAGCTCGAGGCGCGGGCCGGCGAGGTCCACGCCGTCCTCGGCGAGAACGGCGCGGGCAAGAGCACGCTGATGAAGGTGCTGGCCGGCGTCGTCGCGCCCGACGCCGGATCGGTGACGGTGGACGGCGCGCCGTGGACCCCTCGCGGACCGGCCGACGCGCGCGCGCGCGGGCTGGCCATGGTGCACCAGGAGCTGGCGCTGTGCCCGCACCTCGACGTCGCGGCCAACGTGGCGCTGGGGATCGAGCCGGCGCGCCTCGGCGTCGTCCGCGGCCGCGACCTCGAGCGCCTGGTGGTCGACGCGCTGGGGCGCGCCTTCGGGGACCGCGCCGTCGATCCCGGCGTGCGCGTGTCGGAGCTGTCGGTGGCCGACCGCCAGCTGGTGGAGGTCGCGCGGGCGCTCGCCACCGCGCGCGCCGCGGGGGGCGCGCTGCGCGTCCTCGTCCTCGACGAGCCCACCAGCAGCCTGGGGGCGGCGGACGTGGAGCGGCTCTTCGCCCTGGTGCGCGATCTGGCCGCGGCGGGCACGACCATCCTCTACGTGTCGCACTTCCTCGAGGAGGTCGCGCGCATCGCCGGCCGCTTCACCGTGCTGCGCGACGGCCGCACCGTCGGCGCCGGCGAGGTCGGCGCGACCTCCATGGACGCCATCGTGCGCATGATGGCGGGGCGCGACCTGGGCGAGGCGTTCCCGCGCTCGGCGCGCACCCCGGGCGAGGTGATCCTGTCCGCGCGCGAGCTCGGCGGCGCGCACCTGCCGCTCGAGGCGACCTTCGAGCTGCGGCGCGGCGAGGTACTCGGGATCGCCGGCCTGGTCGGCGCGGGCAGGACCGAGCTGCTGCGCGCCATCTTCGGCCTGGATCCGGTGCGGCGCGGCGAGATCCGCGTCGGCGTCGCGCTCGGCCCGGCCTCGCCGGCGCGCCGTCTCGCGCAGGGCGTGGGCTTCGCCAGCGAGGACCGCAAGGGCGAGGGGCTGGCGACGTCGCTCTCGGTCGCGGACAACCTGGTGCTCTCGCACCTGGGCCCCTCCGGCTTCGGCATGCCGCGCCGCGCCCGCGAGGCGGCGGCGCGCTTCATCGCCCAGCTAGGCATCAAGTGCGCCGGCCCCGACCAGCGCGTGGTCGAGCTGTCGGGGGGCAACCAGCAGAAGGTCCAGATCGCGCGCCTGCTGCACCACGACGTCGACGTCCTGCTGCTCGACGAGCCCACGCGCGGCATCGACGTGGCGAGCAAGGCGCAGATCGCCGAGCTGGTCGACCGCCTGGCGGCGCGCGGCAAGGCGGTCCTGCTCGTGTCGAGCTGGCTGCCGGAGCTCCTGGGGATGGCCGACCGCATCGCGGTGATGCGGCGCGGACGGCTCGGTCCGGCCCGGCCCGCCGACCGGTGCGACGAGGCCAGCCTGCTGCGCGAGGCGGTCGGCGTGTGAAGCGCCTCCGGCCCCTCCTGCGCCAGCCCTGGCTGGGACCCCTGGCGGCGCTGGCCGTGACCTACGCCATCTTCGCCGCGCTGGCGCCCGACACCTTCGCGCGCGCCTCGAACGCCGTGACCATGGCGCGCCAGACCACGGTGGTGGCGATCGCCGCGGTGGGGATGACGCTCGTCATCGTGAGCGGCGGGATCGATCTGTCCGTCGGCTCGGCGGTGGCGTTCACCACCGTGGTGATCGCCGCCATGCTCAAGGCCGGCTTCGGCCCCTGGGTCGCGGTCCTGGCGGGCGTGGCCGCGGCGACGGGCAGCGGCGTGGCCTGCGGCGCGCTGGTGGCCCGCCTGCGCATGGCCCCCTTCATCGTGACGCTCGGCGCCATGAGCATCCTGCGCGGCGCCGCCAAGGGCCTCGCCAACGAGCAGAAGATCGACTGCGACCCGCGCGGCCTCGACGCGCTGCTGGCCCCCGGCTCCTGGCCCCTCGTGCCTCCCGGCGTCTGGGTGGCGGTGCTGGTCGGCGTGATCGGCGCCCTCGCGCTCCGCTACACGCGCTTCGGCCGGCACCTCTACGCGGTGGGGAGCAACGAGGCGACGGCCCTGGTCTGCGGCGTCGACGTCCCGCGGGTGAAGATCGCCGTGTACGCGCTGGCGGGCGCGCTCGCGGGCCTGGCGGGCATCATGGAGTTCTCGACGCTGACCGTCGGCGATCCCACCGACTCGGTGGGCCTCGAGCTGGAGGTCATCGCGGCGGTCGTCATCGGCGGCGCGTCGCTGTCGGGGGGCGAGGGGACCGTGGTCGGCTCGCTCATCGGCGCCATGCTCATGGCCGTGATCCGCACCGGCTTCACCTTCGTGGGGGTGCACAACTGGGTCCAGGAGATCGCCACGGGCGGGATCATCGTGGTCGCCGTCGCGCTCGACCGCCTGCGCCACCGGTCGCGCTGACCCCTTAAGGCGCTCCTCGCCGGCTCCGTACCAGCGTGCACGATGCCGAGCCTGGAGATCGTCGCCGCCACCTTGCCGCCCGAGGGCACCGTCATCGCCGGCAAGTACGCCCTGGGACGCCAGCTCGGCCAGGGGGGCATGGGGGTGGTGTACGAGGCCACCCACCTGCGTCTCCACCAGCGGCTGGCCATCAAGATCCTCCGGCCCGAGGTCCGCGACTTCGCGGACGTGCTCGAGCGCTTCGAGAAGGAGGCCCGCGTCACGGCGCAGCTGCGGTCGATCCACACCGCCCGCGTCATCGACACCGACACCCTGGACAGCGGCCTGCCCTACATCGTCCTCGAGCTGCTCGAAGGACGCGACCTCGAGGCGGAGCTCCAGATGGCGGGGCGCCTTCCCGTCGTCGAGGCGGTCGACGTGGCGCTCCAGGTCGCCGAGGCGATGCAGGAGGCCCACGCGCTCGGCATCGTCCACCGCGACCTCAAGCCGTCCAACCTGTTCGTGTGCCGGGTCGGCGAGCGCCGCGTGATCAAGGTCCTCGACTTCGGCATCTCGCGGAGCATGGACGAGCTCGAGCCGGTGGCCCACGCCCAGGTCTTCGGCACGCCGCACTACGCCGCGCCCGAGCAGCTCGACGACGCCAGCCGCGCCGATCCGCGCAGCGACGTGTGGTCGCTCGGCGTGATCCTCTACGAGCTGCTGGCCGGCTGGACGCCCTTCGAGGGCGATCCCGAGCACGTGATCGCCCGGGTCCTGCACGAGCCGGTCCCCTGGCCGCTGCGCGCGGGGCTGCCGCGGGAGCTGCTGCGGGTGGTCATGGCGGCGCTGGACCGCGACCCGGCGCAGCGCTGGCAGAGCATGAGCGACTTCGCGGCGGCGCTGGCTCCCTTCGGTCCCCGGCGCAGCGCGGCGGCCACCGTGGCCGAGGTGCAGCGCGGTCGCGGCCGCCTGGGCGAGATCCTGGTGGCGGAGGGGCTCCTCACGTCGGCCGACCTCGAGCGGGCGCTGGCGGAGCAGTCGCGCACCGGCAAGCTGCTCGGGCGCGTGCTGCTCGACCTCGAGCTCGTGGCGCAGGCCGATCTGCTGACGGCCCTGGCCAAGCAGCAGGGGATCCACGACGTCGCGCAGCCCGATCCGGTCGAGCGCGAGCGGCGCGCGCGGGAGGCGAGCACCCACTACCGCACGCCGATGCCGCGGCGGCTGTCGGTCACGACGCGGCGGACGCTGATGCTGCTGCCGCTGGGGCTGCTGCTCGGGGTGCTGACCGCGGTCGGTGCGGCCGGGGCGCTGCGCTCGCACGCGCCGCCGGCCGGTGCGGTGACGGTCGCTCCCCCGTGAGCCGGGGGAAAGGCGTTACGCTCCTCGTCGATGCGTCCGCTCGTCCCGCTCGCCGGCCTGGCGCTGTGCGCCTGCGCCGACTCGTTCCCTCCACCGCCCGCTCCGCCTCCCTGGCAGCCGGACCGCTCCCCGAGCGGCGCGAGCGCGGGCGGCCCCACCCTCGACGACGATCTCGCCTTCCTGCGCGCGCACGGGCCGGTCGACGTCCTCGAGTCGCCGGCAGGGGGCCGGGTCGTGGTGAGCGCGCGCTGGCAAGGGCGCGTGATGACGAGCGCCGTCGAGCCCCACGGCGCGAGCCTGGGCTTCGTGCACCGCAAGTTCATCGAGGCCGGCAAGACCGGCACGGCCTTCGACAACTACGGCGGCGAGGATCGCTTCTGGCTCGGCCCCGAGGGCGGCCAGTACGGCCTCTACTTCGCGCCGGGGGCGCCGTTCGTCATCGGCTCGTGGCAGACGCCGCACGCCATGCAGGAAGGCGAGTGGGCGGTGACCTCGCGCGACGCCACGCAGGTGACCTTCGCGCGGACCATGCACGTCGTGAACGCGTCACGCGCCGAGTTCGACGTGGCCGTCCAGCGCACCGTCCGCGTGCTCTCGGCCGACGACGTGCGCGCGCGCTTCGGGCAGCCCCCGCCTCCGGGGGCGAAGTGGGTCGCCTTCGAGACGGTGAACCGCGTCACCAACGCCGGCAAGCGCGCGTGGAAGCGCGACACGGGGCTGCTCAGCATCTGGATCCTCGGCATGTACCCGCCGGCGCCGGACGCGCGCGTGGTGGTCCCCTTCGAGCCCGGCGGGGCGGGGCCCATCGTGAACGACGCGTACTTCGGCAAGGTGCCGCCCGAGCGTCTGGTGGTGCACGAGCGCGAGGGCTGGCTCGGCTTCGTCGCCGACGGCGAGCACCGCAGCAAGATCGGCCTGTCGCAGGCCCGCGCGCGCGACGCCCTGGGGAGCTGGAGCGCGGGCGCGGGGCTGCTCACGCTCGTCCGCTACGGCAAGCCCGCCTCGGCGCCGAACGGCTACGTGAACAGCATGTGGGCGCAGCAGGCCGACCCGTACGGCGGCGACGTGGTCAACAGCTACAACGACGGGCCGACCGGGCCGGGCAAGCCGTCGCTGGGTGGGTTCTACGAGATCGAGACGAGCTCGCCCGCGGCGGCGCTCGCGCCGGGCGAGTCGATGGAGCACGTGCACACCACGCTGCACGTCGTGGCCGACGCGAGGGCCCTCGACCCGCTGGCGCGCGGCGTCCTCGGCGTGCCGCTCGAGCGCGTGAAGTAGCGGCGCGGACCGCTACGGCGCCCTGCCGCTCCGCTGGAGCTGCCCGAGGTTGGTGCATCCCAGCGCCAGCCCGCCGTCGCACGCGCGCTTGTAGTACGAGGCCGCCTTGGCGTCGTCCTGCTGCACGCCCTGCCCGAGCTCGTACATGTGGCCGACGTTGTTGCAGCCGGTCGCGTCGTTCATGGCGCAGGCCCGGGCGTAGAGGCCGACCGCCTTGTCCGCGTCGTGCGGGATCTCCAGGCTCCGCTCGTAGAGGCCGCCCATGTTGTCGCACGCGCCCGACACCCCGAGCGAGCACGCCTTCTCGTAGAGCGGCAGCGCCGCGCGCTCGCTCTTCTCGACGTCGATCCCGTGCTCGTAGCGGTAGGCCAGGTTGTGGCACCCCTGGCCGCTGCCGGCCTCGCAGCCCCGACGATAGAGCTCGACGGCGAGCGCGCCGTCGGCGGGGACGCCCCGGCCGGTGGAGCGCATGTAGCCGAGGTTGGTGCAGCCGTCGGGGCTGCCGAGGTCGCAGGCCTTCCTGAAGAGGCGCGCGGCCTGCGCGTCGTCCTGCGCGACGCCGATGCCGTCCTTGCAGTCCAGGCCGAGGTCGTTGCACCCCAGGGGGCTGCCGCCCTCGCAGCCGCGCCGGTAGAAGCCGGCCGCCGCGGCGAGGTCCTTGGAGACACCGTCGCCCCGGTCGTACAGCTGGCCGAGGTTGGAGCACCCGGCCGCGATGCGGTGGTCGCAGCCCCGCTTGTAGAGCGGGACGGCCTTGACCACATCGGCCTCCACGCCGCGCCCCTCCTCGTAGTCGATGCCGAGATCGACGCAGGCCGAGAAGTCCCCCGCGGCGCACCCCGCGTCGTGCAGCGCGAACGCCTTGCGGAACGCCTCCGAGCCGGCGGCGCCCGCAGCGCCTGCAGAAGACGCGGACGCGGACGCCGCGGCGCGGGCGCGCTCGACGGCCTCCACCGGATCGACCGGGCCGCCGCCGCTGCTGCTGGAGCCTGCCGCGACCGGCCGCGGCGGTTTCTTGCGCTTCTGGCACGCCACCGCGAAAGGCAAGAGGATCAGCGCGATGGCGAGGAGCGCGAGGGCGGATCGGGGCACGGGTTGGCAAGGCCCAGGCTAGCAGCCCGGCAGCGTGAACACGCGCCCGACGTGGTACGTCTAAGCGAGGGCCCGTCCGTCATGAGCACGCCTTCGCCTCCCCCCTCGCAGCGCCTGGAGATACCCCCCGGCCTCCCGCGGCCGGGGGAGCTCCTGGCGGGCAAGTACACCGTCGAGCGCCTGCTCGGCATGGGCGGCATGGGGGTGGTGCTGGCCGCCCGCCACGTCGACCTCGACGAGCGCGTGGCCATCAAGATGCTGCTGCCGCACGTCCAGCCCCAGGGCGAGCCGGTGGCGCGGTTCATCCGCGAGGCGCGCGCCGCCATCAAGATCCGCAACGAGCACGTGGTCCGCGTGCTCGACGTGGGCCGCCTGGAGTCGGGCGCGCCGTACATCGTGATGGAGTACCTGGAGGGGTCCGACCTCGGCCAGCTCGTCGACCGCGGCGGGCCGCTCGCGGTCGAGGCCGCCATCGACTACGTCACGCAGGCCTGCGAGGCGATCGCCGCCGCGCACGCCATCGGCATCATCCACCGCGACCTGAAGCCGGCGAACCTGTTCCTGGCGCGGGCCGGCGACGGGCGTCCCACGGTCAAGGTGCTCGACTTCGGGATCTCCAAGATCTCCGAGTCGTCGCCGCAGTCCACGCCGGGTCTGACCAACACCGCGACCATCATGGGGACGCCGAGCTTCATGTCCCCCGAGCAGCTGCGCTCCACGCGCGACGTGGACGCCCGGGCCGACATCTGGTCGATGGGGGCGATCGTGCACGCGCTGCTGACGGGCCAGCCCCCCTACGAGGGAGAGTCGAACGCCGACGTGTCGGCCAAGATCATCCGCGACGCGCCGACGCCGCTGCGCCAGCTCCGCGCCGACGTGCCGGAGGCGCTGGAGGCCATCGTCCTGCGCTGCCTCGACAAGGAGCCGTCCAGGCGGTTCGGGGACATCGCGGAGCTCGCCCAGGCCCTCGGCGGGGTGTCGACGCGCGACTCGGTGAGGGCGATGGCGGCGCGCGTCGTGCGCGTGGCGGCGGGCGTCGCGCCCACGCTGATGTCGACGCCGGACGTGCGTCCCGGCGTCGCGCCGCAGGCGCCGTCCGATCCCGGGGCCACCCGCACGTCGAGCGCCTGGGGCGAGACGCGGCGGGAGGAGAAGAAGGCGAGGAGC
>DATBQU010000281.1:0-8016 GCA_036560665.1 Polyangiaceae bacterium | reverse complement strand
CAGGAGCGCGTCCGGCTCGAGGCCCAGCATCTGCGCCAGGTGGTGCTCGGCGTCGAGCTTCTGCCAGGTGACGTGCAAGAGGCCGAAGAAGGTCTCGAGCACGCCGGTGCCGTTGACCGCGCTCGCCTTGAAGACCGGCTCGCGCCCGCGCCGGGCCAGGGCGCCGATCTCGTCGTCGGAGCGCACCCGGTCGAGGTCCCGCTTGTTGAACTGGATGACGACCGGCAGCTCCTTCAGGCTCACCCCGAGCTCGGCCAGGTTCTGGCGCAGGTCGAGGAACGACGCCGCGTTGTGCTCGGTCTCGCTGATCTGCGAGTCGGCGATGAAGGCGATGCCGTCGGCGCCCTGGAGCACCAGGCGCCGGGTCGACGCGTGGAGCACCTGGCCGGGGACGGTGAAGATCTTGATCCGCAGCGTCATCCCCGCGCCGTTCGCCGCCGACTCCGAGCGGAACGTCAGCGGGAGCATGTCGAAGAACAGCGTGCGGTCGTCCTTCGTCTCCAGCGTCATCAGGCGCCCGCGCGCGCCCTCGCTGGTGAGCTGGTGCAGGCTCCGCAGGTTGGTCGTCTTCCCGCTCAGGGCCGGGCCGTAGTAGACGAGCTTGATGGCGATCTCGCGACCGCCGAAGTTAATCTGCACGGGCCCTCTTCATGAAGCTTATCAGAGGACGCGACTCGATTAGAATCGCCCGTCATGGCGGCCAGGAAGGCAGCGGAGGAAGGCAAGGCGGCCCCCGCCTTCGAGCTCGAGAGTGACGCGGGAGAGCGCGTTTCCCTCGGGGATTTCCGGGGCAAGTGGCTCGTCGTCTACTTCTACCCGCGCGACAACACCCCGGGGTGCACGCGCGAGGCCCAGGACTTCACCAAGGCGGTGGCGCGCCTCGAGAAGCTCGGCGCCGCGGTGGTCGGCGTCTCCAAGGACTCGGTGAAGAGCCACTGCACCTTCCGCGACAAGATCCGCATCAAGTTCCCGCTCCTCAGCGATCCCGAGCTCGAGACGCACCGCGCCTACGGCGCCTGGGGCACGAAGACCATGTACGGCAAGAAGGTCGAGGGGACGATCCGCTCCACCTTCCTCGTCGCCCCGGACGGCAAGCTGGCGAAGTCGTGGAGCAGCGTGAAGGTCGACGGGCACGTCGACCGGGTGATCGAGGCGCTGAAGGCGCTTCGCGCCTGAGGGCGGCCGCCCGATGGACGGCGAGGCGACGCTGGTGTGGGTGGCGCCCGAGCCGCCCGACGCCGAGCAGTCGCGCGCCCTGGCGAGCTGGGCGCGGGCGCACGGGGTGAGGCTGGTCTCGCCGGTCGAGGCCCGATCGGTCGGGGCGCTGCCGCCCGCCGACGGCCACCTCGCCGACGAGGTGGAGAAGCTGCTCGAGCGCGCGCGGGACGCCATCGCCGCCCGCGACGGAGAGGCCGTGGACCGCGCCCTCTCCGCGGCGGAGTCGGAGCTGCGCGCCCACCCCGAGCTGCCGCAGGCGGCGTGGCTCATGGCGGAGGTCGACCGCACGCGCTCCACGCGCTTCCGCCGCGTGCCGCCCCTCGATCCCGAGGCGGCCGAGCGGGCGTGGGCGCGCGCCGAGGCGCTCGACGGAGGACGCGCCACCGGGGTCGGCGAGGAGCCTGCCGTGGCGCACGCCCCGGCGGCCACGCTCGCGTTCGAGGGGGCGCCCGCCGACACCCAGACCTGGCTCGACGGCGCGCCGGTGCGCGAGGGGGCCGTCGCCACGCGCGCCGGACCGCACGTCGTCGCCGCCACGCGCGACGGCGCCACCGTGTGGGCCGCCTGGATCGAGGTGCCGGCGGGCAGCTCCAGCGTCCACGTCGCCGCCCCGGCCGCTCCCCTCTGCTCCGCGCGCGACGTCGCGGGCGCACGTCTCGCGGGGGACGCCGTCGAGGGCGATCACGTCCGCTGCGGAGCGTGGGTGGCGGCGGTCGGCGGCGCTGTCCCGGGGACGGTGCGCGTCGCCACGTGCGAGGCCGGGCGCTGCGGCCCGCTGCTCGAGTGGCGGGCCTGGCAGCCGCCGAGCTGGACGTGGACGCCCGGTCACGACCGCGGCAAGGGCTGGCCCGCCTGGGCCACGTGGGGGCTGGTCGGCGCGGGTGCGGTCGTCGCGGCCAGCATCGTCCTGGTCGCCTCCGGCGCCCTGCAGCCGGCGCCCACCGAGACGCGCTTCGTGAGCGGCGGCATCAAAAGCCAGTGAAGAGCTCTGCGGGCTGGAACGAAGCACCCCGCTCGCGCGTCACAGAGACTGGCGGGGGCATCCCCCGGTGCTTAGGCTGAAACACCAGGAGAACAGATCCGACATGGCGCAAGCACCCCAGCTCGACTTCGACGGCTTCGTCGCGCGAAAGCAGGCCGAGCGGTCCACCGGCGGCGTCGAGACCACCGGGCACGAGTACACGTACACCTTCGACCGCCAGTCCCGCATCGCCTTCGAGAACACGAAGCCCGTGGCGCTCGCGGTCGAGGCCAGCGTGCGCCTGTTCAAGAAGATCGGGATGCACCAGCTCCTCGGCAACGCGGTGAAGGTGAGCGACCGGCAGTTCCCGCGCATCTACGGCATCACCAAGAGGGCCTGCGACACCCTGCAGATCGACATGCCGCAGGTGTTCGTGGTCAACAGCCCCGTCTTCAACGCCGGCACGCTGGGCACCAACGACGACTCGTTCATCATGGTGCACTCGGCGCTCGTCGATCAGTACACCGACGAGGAGCTGCTCACCGTGATCGGGCACGAGTGCGGGCACATCCACAACTCGCACGTGGCCTACCTCACCGCGCTCCACTACCTCACCTACATGGCCGGCATGTTCCTGCCGTGGATCCTGCAGCCGGCCATCGTGGCCCTGCGCACGTGGTCGCGCCGCGCGGAGATCACCTGCGACCGCGCCGGGATGCTTTGCTCGGGCGACCAGGCGGCCGCCGAGCGGGCCATCACCAAGCTCGCGGTGGGGTCGCGCAAGCTCTACGAGGAGTTCAACGTCGACGCGTTCCTCGAGCAGCACGAGGAGGGCAAGCAGGGGATCGGGCGGTACATGGAGGTCTTCGCGACCCACCCCTGGCTGCCCAAGCGCGTGCTGGCCATGCGCGTCTTCGGCGAGAGCCAGCTGTTCCACAAGGCCATCGGCGGCGCGGCGACGGGGCTGACCATGAGCGAGGTCGACAGCCGCGTCGCGTCGCTCCTGAAGGGGGACGCGTGATGAGCAGCAGCGGGGCGGACAGCCAGAACGGTCACGGAGGCGCCGCCAAGCCGGCGCTCGACGCCTTCTTCGCCAAGCGCGACGAGGTGGTCGGCGCCCTGCGGGGCCTGAGCGACGTGGCCTCGGCCCTGGGCACGCGGACGCTGCGCGAGCGGGTCGAGCGCGAGCTCGTGCGCAAGCTCGAGGAGGACCGCTTCCACCTGGTCGTGGTCGGCGAGTTCAACCACGGCAAGACCACCTTCGTGAACGCCCTGCTGGGCGAGACGGCGCTGCCCGTCGGCGTCACCCCCACCACGGCGACCATCCACCACATCCGCTGGGCCGAGCGCCCGGAGGCGACGGTCGTCTCCAGCAAAGGCGAGCGGCGCGCCATCCCCTTCGAGGAGGCCAAGCGCTTCGCGGTGGGGGGCGGGGCGGCGGCGGAGGACGTCGACTACCTCGAGATCGGCTACCCGGCGGCGCTGCTGAAGGAGCGCATCCTGCTGGTCGACACGCCAGGCGTGAACGACCTGTCGCTCCAGCGCTCGGACATCACCTACAGCTACATCCCGCGGGCCGACGCCGTGCTGTTCCTGCTCGACGCCGGGCAGATCCTCAAGGAGAGCGAGCGTGTCTTCCTCGAGGACAAGCTGCTCAAGGCGTCGCGCGACAAGATCGTCTTCGTCATCACCAAGTGGGACCTGCTCTCGCCCGACGAGCAGCGCGAGGCGCTGGCCTACGCGCGCAACCACCTGTCGACGCTGGTGAAGGACCCGGTGGTCTTCCCGGTGAGCGCGGAGAACGCGCTGGCCGGCAACCGCGCGGCGAGCGGCCTGACCGAGCTGGTGGCGCACCTCACGCGCTTCCTGGCCGAGGAGCGCGGCCGCATCCTGCTCGACAACGCGCTGGGCGAGGGCCTGGGCGCGGCGCAGATGCTGTCCAAGGGCGTCGACGCGCGCCGCCGCAGCATCGCCATGAAGAGCGAGGAGATCGACCGGCGCATCGCCGCCCTGGAGCAGGACCTGGCGGGCAAGGCCGGGACCATCGAGCAGCGGCGGATGCAGATCCGCGAGGACGTCTCCGGCATCAAGGCCGCCGCCCGCAAGGACCTCGACCGCTTCGTCGACGACGTGTGCCGCCAGCTGCCCAACGTGATCGACGCCGCCAAGCCCGGCGAGCTCAAGAAGTACCTGCCGGCCTTCCTGGAGGACGCCTACAAGCAGTGGGCCGAGGAGGAGACGAAGGAGATCGCCATGCAGCTCGAGCAGCTCGCCGAGAAGACGGTGGCGCTCGTGCGGGAAGACGCCCACGACAGCGCCAAGCGCGTGGCGTCGGTGATGGGCAGCGACGCGCGCCGGCTCGACGTGCAGGTCGACACCATCAAGTACGACGTGGGCGTGGTGGCGCTGATGTTCGGCGGCGTGGCGCTGATGGCGGTGAACCTGATGGCCGGCGGCGTGCTGGCCATCGCCGGGCCGGCCATCTTCGCCATGTTCGCGCGCAGCAAGATCCACGAGGAGTTCAAGAAGCGCGCGAAGGAGCTCGCCCCCGAGGTGATGCGCGAGACGGCCAAGCAGGTGGCGCCCAAGCTCGACTCGCTCATCGAGGAGTTCGCGCAGAAGCTCGACGCCTGGGTGGTCACCGCCGGCGAGGAGCTGCACCGCGAGGTGGTCGAGGTCCTCAAGGCCACCAAGGAGGCGCGCGACGGCGGCCAGCTCGACGACGCGGCCAACGCGGCGGTCGAGGGGCAGGCGGCGGCGCTGGCCAAGGTGGTCGAGCGCCTGGAGAAGCTGCGGGCCGAGCTGTGGACGCCCCGCGAGCGCGTGCGCGTCGCCGAGGCCACCGCCCCCTAGCCTCCTACGCGCCGAGCAGGCGGCGCAGCCCTTCGCCCCCGAGCGCCTCGAGCTTCTCGAAGCGCTTCAGGAAGCGCCGCCAGTCCTTGATGACCCGGGGACCGGCGGCGCCCGTGCGCATGGCGTAGTCGGTGATGCGCGTGATGGTGAAGCGCAGGGCCGCGAACGACGCCTCCCCGTGCAGCCCGCGCTTCTCGGCCTCCGACAGGGGGCGGACGCGCTCGTAGCCCTCGCGCAGCGCCGCGGCGAGCCCGCCGTCGAGGTCGTCGCCGAAGCTCCAGGACAGCACCGTCACCATCAGATCGTAGGCGTACGTCCCCTCGCAGGCGCTCTCGAAGTCGAGCAGGGCGGACACCTCGCCCCCGGCTCCCCAGAGCACGTTGTCGCGAAAGAGGTCGCCGTGGATGAGCCCGCAGGGCAGCCCCGGATCCCGCGCGGCCCGCGCCCGCTCCAGCGACGCCCGCAAGGCCGGCACGACGGGCACCAGCCGCCCGTCGCCGCCGGCGGCGATGCGGTCGAGCCGCCGGGTCAGCTCGTCGAAGCCGAACCGGCTCGCCGCCGCCGGCTCCCCCACCCCCGCGGCGTGCACGCGCCCGAGCGCCTCGCCGACCCGCCCCGCGTCCGCCGCCGTGACGCCGGCCTGGCACCGCATGGTCCCGTCCCGCCACGGAAAGAGCGCGGCCGGCTTGCCCCGGACGACGGAGACGAGCCCCCCGTCGAGCCTCCGCAGCGGCGCCGGCGTGGGCACCCCCTTGCCGGCCAGGCGCTCGAGCAGCGCCGCTTCCCGCCCCGCCCCCGCCAGGTCCTGCTCCTCGTAGAGCCGCAGGAAGAGGCGCCCCCCGCCCCCCGCCCGTTCCAGCGCGAAATTCGAGTTCACGCTGCCCCCGGCGATCCCCTCCAGCGACCCGAGCGCGCCCAGGCCATACGCGGCCAGGACCGCGCGGGCGTCGTCGTCGTCGATGGCCGTGAGGACCGCCAAGGGAGCCGGCGGCCAGGATAGCTCGACCGTGCCGGGACCCGCCTCCCCGCATTTCCCGTGTAGACGCGCGCCTCTCGACTCTGGTAATGGGCCCCAAGCGTTTCGCCCGAGTCACCCCCGTCAACGACCGAGCGAAGCCGGGGGGGACCGTCGCGAAGCCGAGCGGGCTCTGCCCCGAATCGAGAGCGACATGGCCAAGACGAAGAAGGCTGCTGGGACCAAGGTCGACGCCCCCAAGGGTGGGAAGACGTCGATGAAGCCAGCGGCGGCCGCGAAGGCCGCTCCGGCGAAGGCCGGCGCGGGCGGCAAGGACGAGGGACCCCTCAAGCGCAAGCTGGGCCTGCGCGGCGCCGCCCCCTGGGCCGCCCGCCACGCCGCCAAGCACGCCGCCGAGGCCCGCGCGCGCGCGGCCGAGCCCCCGCTGCCCGGCAGCGCCCGCGCCACCATCCGCACGCCCGACAACGCCGAGGACATCAAGTCCAAGGTGCGCGACCTTCACGCCCAGCTGTCGCTCATCAAGGGGTTCCGCAAGAACCTGGCGAAGACGTTCTTCGACATCGGCGTCGTCCTCAAGGAGATCAAGACCCGCCGCCTCTACGAGGCCAAGCGCTTCCCCTCCTTCGAGGCCTTCGTCGAGCGCGAGATCGACCTCGGCAAGACCACCGCGCTGCGCCTGGTGCGCGTCGTCGCCCTCTTCACCAAGGAGGGCGCGCTCGAGGTCGGGATGGATCGCTCCTTCGCGGCCATCGCCGCCATCGACTCGGCGGGCGAGCCCGAGGTCGGCCGCATCCCGCCGGCCCCGGTGTCGACCACGGCCCTGCCGCTGCGTCCCCCCGGGCGCTGAGCGAAAAAAAGCCCCCCGGCTCCTCTGCGGAACCGGGGGGCCGACCACGGGACGCGTCACGCGGTCCGTGCGGCGCGCGCCGGAGCACGCGCCGCTGGTTACTGCTTCATGCTGTCAGGTCGCCGGCTTCGCGGGGACGGCGGGCGTCGCGGGCGGAGGTGTCTCCGCCGGCGGCGTCGTCGTTCCCTTGATCGCCAGCTTGGCCTTGGGGCCCTTGGTTCCACGCGCCTTGCGTGTCGCCTCGGCCTTGGCCTTCGCCGCCGCCTTCTGCTCGATCGTCATCGGCGCGCGCACCTTGCGGGGCGCGAGACCGAAGTCGGCGAGCGTCTGGCTCGCGCTGCCGAACGTCGCGATGAGCAGGTCACGGAGATCCTGGATGACAGGGTCTACCGTGGCCTTCCGATCACGAAGCGCGGTGAGCGCGTCCCTGGCGGCCTTCTGCGCCGTCGTCTGCGCCGTCATCGCGTCGGCCAGGCCCTGGAGGAGCTGGACGAGCGATGCCGTCGTGAAGGCGACGTTCCCGAGGGTGAACTGACCGTTCGGGAAGCGCTTCTGCAGGCCCGAGACGAGCGCCTGCGTGTCCGCCAAGGCAGTGGCCTTGCTGGGTTTGAAGAGACTGGGCATCGGTTTGATCTTCCTTTCTCGAGGGCGCCCATCGCCGGGATGGCGAGCCGCACGGCGCAGGAGGCACCGGGCGGGTGAGCCTTTCGTTTCATCTCCGCTTCACCCCTTAGGACTGGCGTGGGTGCCCGATTGGCCGCTCGCCCGCGTCGATTTTTCGCAAGTGCGCGAGATCACGGGCCCCGCAGGCGACAGATATTTTCGGCCCCTCGGGGACGAGGCTCGTCCCCGCAGGAACGAGGCTCGACCCCGCAGGGACGAAGCTCGACCCCGAAGGAACGAAGCTCGACCCCGAAGGAACGAGGCTCGACCCCGCAGGAACGAGGCTCGACCCCGCAGGGACGAGGCTCGACCCCGAGGGAACGAGGCTCGTCCCCCGCGACCCGCCGTTCGTTCCCGGGCCCGTCCGCCCGGTGACTGGCGCGGCGCGCCATGTTTGACGCAGCGCCGTGCGTTCTCTGACGGCCCCGTGGCGGCGCCATCAAATCTGCGCGGTTGCAGGCACTTGCCCGCGCCACGGTCGAGGCACGGCGGCTGCTA
>DATBQU010000280.1:0-4284 GCA_036560665.1 Polyangiaceae bacterium | reverse complement strand
CACCGCAGACGCCTCGGTCGACGCCCCGTCGCAGGACGCATTCTCTCCCCGCGACTCGGCGGCCGACACAGCGGTGGCGGAGGCGAGCGGCGATACGTCCGTCGCCGACTCGTCTGCGGGGGACTCCCCTTCCGGCGACGCCGGCGAGGCAGGAGGGCCGTGCGGCGGTCCCGGTCAGCCCTGCTGCGCGGGCAACTCCTGCAACGGCGGCGGCTGCTGCGTCAACGCCACGTGCGCCGCGCGCGGTCAGTCGCCCTCCGGCGGCAACGTGTGCCTCGATGGAACCGTCGTTCCCTGCGGCGCCACGGGACAGCCGTGCTGCGAGAGCGCGATCTGCGGCGGCAAGCGATGCTGCGTCGACGGGGCCTGCCTCGCTCCGGCCCAGCTCTGCGGCGGTTCGCCCCCTCTCGGCGCCTGCCTCAACAGCGCCTGCGGCGCGTGCGGCGGCGACGGGATGACCTGCTGCGCCGGCGCCCCCGGAGGCCTCGGCACCATGGGGAGCTTCTGCACCGCCCCGGGCAAGGCCTGCGACCTCACGACCGCCAAGTGCGCCACCTGCGGCGGCGCCGGGCAACCTTGCTGTGACGGAGTGGTGTGCGGCGGCGGCGGGTGCTGCGACCAGACGGCGATCCGGTGCGTCGCGGGCGGCGCCGCGTGCGGCGGCGGCCAGGGGACGTGCTCGAACGGCGGGTGCAAGAGCGGCGCGTGCGGAGCCATCGGCGAGGCCTGCTGCGGCGGGGGCGTGGGCTGCACCGCCCCCTTCACGGCGTGCCAGGCGGGCGCCTGCGTCGGCTGCGGCGGACCGGGCGAGCCTTGCTGCCCGGGCAACAACACGGGCGGCTTCTGGTGCAGCACCGGTGAGGCGTGCAGCGCGGGCAAGTGCGCGGCCTGCGGCGCGAGCGGGCAGATCTGCTGCGCCGGCGCCGTGTGCCAGGCGGGCACCTGCAGCGTGCTCGACAAGTGCCCGTGATCGGCCCGGATGCGGCGGGCGTCAGGCGCGCCGGCGAGTGAGGAAGCTGAGCACCGCCACGAAGAGCGCCGAGCCGGCGATGGACCAGACCACAGGGAACGACTCGCCACCCACGTTCCAGACCACCATCGCCGGCAGGTGAAGCAGGCGAGCCAGCCACATCCCCAGCGCGGCCCCGATGAACCCCAGCACGATCGACCCCAGGCAGCCGACGTGGCTGTAGCCGACCAGCGAGCGGCCGATGGTGCCGCAGATGCCGGCGACGAGGAGCAGCAGGAGCAGGCCCGTGAGCGTCATGGTCGTTCCGGCGCGGAGACCGGCTCCCGCAAGATGGCCCCCGTGAAGCTCGTCCGCAAGTAGAAGCCGCGCGGCACGGTGGAGACGAGCTCCCCGTCTGCGCCCGGCACCAGCGTGCGCACGCCGCCGTGCGCCGCCTTGGGGCGCAGCTGGAGCCAGCGCCCGAGGTGGGCCGTCACCCCTTCCACGTCGCCCGCTCCCACGCGACCGAGGATCTCGTCGAAGTCGTCGGCGAGCCCGCGCTCCTGCTCGGCCGAGGGCGACCACAGGCGCGCCCCGCCCACCACGCGGGTGCCGTCCTCCTGCACCTCGAGGGGGATCCACAGCACCCGCGACAGCTTGGCCCGCACCCACGACGTCGCCCACTCCGCGCGATCGGCGTCGACCAGCGACACGGCGCAGACGAAGGTCGACTCGCGCGGCGTGCCGGTGCGCGCGTCGACCGGGATGGTCTTGAGCTCCACCCGCAGCGCGGGGAAGTCCCACGTCGCGGTCGAGCCGCCGCTCGCGCCCAGCGCTCGCTCGACGAGCTCGCCGACCTTGCCCTTGGCGTGCAGGCCTCCCCCTTCGAGCCTCCGGCCCCGCAGCGCCCGGGCGCGCGCGAGCAGCTCGGCTTCGTCGCGCGGGGGTGCGAGCATGCGCGCGATGGTACCGCGCATGCGCAGGCCCCGCCCGCACCACCACCGCCCGCCGCGCCTTCCTCCGCCCGCCGCTGCACCGCCGGTCGTGCGCGAGACGGGCGAGGCGATCCAGGGGCTGCACGCGGGCCTGGCGGTCTTCGCGCGACGCCCGGACGATCTCTTGCGTGTGGCGTACGCCCGCACCGTCCGTGGCGAGGTGGCCGACCTCGCGCGGTGGGCCGCGCAGCGGCGCATCCCCTGCCAGGAGACGGGCGACGCCGAGCTCGATCGCCTGGCGGAGTCGAGTCACCACGAGGGCCTGTGGGTCCTCGCCCGCCCGCGCCGGTGGCTGTCGACCCACGATCTGGCCGAGGCCCTGGCGCGCACCCGCGGGGCGGCCCTCGCGCTGGATCGCGTGCGAAACCCGTACAACGTCGGGGCGGTCCTGCGCAGCGCCGCGTTCTTCGGCGTCGACGCGGTGCTCCTCGGCGCGCCGGCCCCGCATCCCGGCCTGCCCCCCACGGCGGTGCGCGTGGCCGAGGGAGGCGTCGAGCATCTGCTGCTCGCGCGCACCACGGATCTGGCCGACACCCTGGCGCGGCTGCGCGCACGCGGAGCGCGCGTCGTCGGGGCCGACGGCAGGGCCACGACCAGCGCGCTCGGCTTCGCGTTCGGACGCCCGAGCGTCCTCGTCCTCGGCAACGAGCGGGAGGGCCTCGGCGAGCGCGTGCGCGCCCAGTGCGACGCGCTCGTCGGCATCCCCGGCCGCGGCGCGGTGGAGTCGCTCAACGTCGCCGTCGCGGCCGGCGTGCTGATCGCGGAGATGACGCGGCGCTGAAAGAGCGCAGAGTTTGCGCACCCATCGGAGTGTGACGGCCACGTCACATGCGCCCGGCGCCGGCATCGAAGACGGCATGCCTGCGCCTGCAATGTCGCGCCTGCTTGGAGCCACCGCCGCCCTGTGCCTGATGACGACCGCTACGCTCGCCGTCGCGGACGACGCCACCGCCGCGCCCGCGCCCGCGCCCGCGCCCGCGCCCACGCCCACGCCCACGCCCACGCCCACGCCCGCGCCCCTGCCTTCCCCCGGAACCCCCTCCGCCTCTCTCTCTCTGCCAGCCCTCGGCCCCGGCCAGCACTTCACGATCCGGCCCGTCGTCGACGGCGTCATCACGGCGGCCGGCTTCGGCACCGCCGGAATCCTGGGCCTCGTCCTGACCACCGGCGAGATCAAGCCCCTGCAGAGCACCGTCGATCCGAGTCGCCTGCTCTCCATCGATCGCTCGGCCATCCCGTCGGCCTCCAACCCCATCGACTCCAACGCGAGCCTGTACTCCGACATCGGCCTCTACTCGGCCATCGGCTTCACGGCGCTCGACTCGCTCTTCTCGGGCCTACGCGACGGCTGGGACGCGGGGCTGGTGGACGCCCTGATGTACGCCGAGTCGCTTTCGCTCACCCTGATGATCACGAACATCACGAAGATCGCCGTGCGCCGGCCACGCCCCATCGATTACGGGCAAACGAACCCAACCAACACCGACGTCGAGCTGTCGTTCTTCTCCGGGCATGCCTCGACGCTGGGAGCGGTGACTGGAACGGCGACGTACCTCGCCTTCGTGCGCTCGCCGCACTCCGCGCGTCCGTGGATCACGCTGGCCGTGGGCACGGCGCTCACCACCTTCGTCGACTACGAGCGCGTGCGGGCCGGCGCCCACTTCCCGACCGACGTCATCGCCGGCTCGCTGGTCGGCGGAGCCATCGGCGTGCTGGTGCCCGAGCTGCACCGGCACCAGGACGAGGGGACGAGCATGTGGGTCGGCGCGGCCCCGGCGGCGCACGGCGACGGCGCGACCCTCACGCTCCAGGGCTTCTTCTGAGAAGGAGAGCGCTCGGACCGCGACGCCCTCAGGGGTCCGGCCGCTCGAGCCCGGCGAGCCGGTAGCCGCGCACCGGGCCCAGATCGTAGAGGTGGGCCAGCAAGGCCCCGCGCGCGACGCCGTCCTCGATGGCCACGCGCACGTAGCGTTCCGGCGCGTCGTCGGGGGCGCCCGCGTCGGCGGCCACGTGCGGAAGCACGACGCAGATGCGCCCCGCCTCGTGCCTCTCGACGCGCAGCGCCTGCCCGCCGACCCGCCGGGCGGTGTAGATCATGCGCGCGGCGTTGCGAAGGCGTCGCTGCTCGACGAGGTCGACGCCGCAGAGTCGATCGGCTCCCTCGACTTGCAGGTCGGCCACGGGCGAGACGCGCGTCAGGTAACGCTCGAGGATCCTGTCGAGCCGCCCCTGCAGGACCCGCGTCACGTAGGCGGTATTGGAGGGATCCGAGAACGCCGCGAGCTCGCCCAGCGCGCCCACCAGCTCCGGCGTGAAGCGCGCGAGGATCCGCGCCATCCA
>DATBQU010000279.1:0-6543 GCA_036560665.1 Polyangiaceae bacterium | reverse complement strand
TTGCCTCACGGTGGGATCGTAGCAGCCCGCCGGCCCCCGCTAGTGCGTGGAGAGCTTGCTCAGCGTCCCGTCGTGGTACTGGGCGGCCTCCGTGCCCCGGCAGGTCCAGAACACCTCGTAGGCGTCGACGGCGATGCCCACCGGCTGGTTCTGGCCGCTGGCCATCACCTGAGGTGGGCCGCCCTCCTTCGAGACGCGCGAAACGGCTCCGTCGCTGCCTGCCTGGCCCGACACGAAGTAGACGAAGCCGTCGTTGAACAGCGCCATGTCGCCGATGGGGGATGCCGCCTGGGCCAGGAGGATCGCGTCGCCGCCGCCCTTGGGCGCCTTCATCACCTTGACGCCGGAGTGCCAGTACACGTTCTTGTCGTCGACCTGCACGTTGGCGGCGTGGTCGGCGCCCTTCACCAGCACCTTCGCCAGCCCCCCCGCCTTAGGCGCGCGCATGATGGCGCCGTCGGTGAACTGCTTGGCCTCGGTCCCGCCCAGGCTCCAGAAGGCCTCCTTGTCGTCGACCGCCACGCAGTTCGCGCCGGCCTGTCCGCCGGCGATCGCCATGGGCGGCCCGCCCGACTTCGGCGCCTTCATGATGGAGCCGGCGGAAACCCAGAACATGCTGGTGCCGTCGACCACGACGCACGACAAGAGGGCCCCCGGGCTGCTGGCGACGGTGGTGGGCTTGCCGCCGTTCTTGTCCTGACGCTGGAGCATGCCCACCTTGACCGCGCCCTGGGAGACCTGCGAGGTCCAGTAGATGTCCGTGTCGTCGACGGCGATGCTCGTCGAGCCCGGCGTGTAGGACGCGCCCGTGCCGGCGAAGATGCTCATCGTGGTGCCCCCGCGCTTGGGGATGCGGGCCACGTCCCCGTCCGCCTCGTCGATCCAGTAGACGGCGGCGGTGCGGTCGATGGCGAGCGCGGCCGAGGCGTGAAGCGCCCTGGCGAGCACCGTGGGCGGCGGGAGCGCCGGCGCGGCGTCGACCTCGGCCGCCGCGCCGTCGGCCGCGCCCGCGTCGTCGGCCGGCGGCGGTGGGACCGGCGGAGACGGGGCGGCGCTCGGCTGCGGCGGAGGCAGAGGCGGCGGCGATCCTCCGCCGCACGCTGCGAGACCCACACCGATGCTCACGACCGAGACTGCGGCGGCGACGCCGAGACCCATGCGCATGTCGAGACCCCCGTGGCTGTCCAAGGACGTCGCCACTTTACTGCAAGCGAAGGCGGCTTGCGACGGGAGCGAACGCGCTACGACGCGATCTCGCGCACGCCGTCGACCAGCCGGTCGATCTCGGCGGTGGTGTTGAACACGTGCGGGCTCGCCCTCACCGTCCCGTCGAGGTGCGCGCGCGAGTGCAGCACGTGCGTGCAATGGAAGCCCCCCGACACGCACACGCCGAACATGTCGCACAGCGCGCGCGCCACGTTCTCCTGCGTCATCCCGGGGGCGTCGACCACGAACGTCGCCAGGGCGATGCGCTTCTCCGGCGGAACGTCCCTCGCCAGGACGCGCACCCCCGGAAGCTCGCGCAGGCGCCCCATCAGGTAGCGGGCCAGCCGGACGTCGTGCTCGCGGATCTTCTCCAGGCCGATGGCGCGCATCCAGCGGATGGCCGCCCCGAAGCCGATGGTGGCCTCGATGGCCGGCGTGCCCGCCTCGAAGCGGAATGGCACTTCGCGCGGGACGAAGTGGCTCGGCGCCGGCCCCACGATGTCCTCGTTCATCGCCACCATCCCGCCGCCCACCTGGTAGAGGGGGAAGTCCTTCAGCCGCTCGCGCTTGGCGTAGAGGATGCCGACGCCGCTCGGCCCGAAGGCCTTGTGCGAGCTCGCCGCCAGGAAGTCGACGTCGAGCTTGCGCACGTCGATGGGCAGATGCGACAGCGACTGCGCCGCGTCGAGCATCACCGGGATGCCGCGCGCGTGGGCGGTGCGGACCACCTCCTCGACGGGCGCGATGCAACCCGTGACGTTGGACACGTGCCCGATCGAGACCAGGCGCGTCCGCGGCGTCAGCAGCGACTCCAGCGTCTCCCAGCGGGGCACGCCGTCGGCGTCGATGGCCATCGGCACCGGGTGCGTGTTCACGCGCCAGGGCAGCCAGTTGGCGTGGTGCTCGCTGGCCGGGAAGACGACCTCGTCGTCGGGGCCGAGCGCGAGCGAGTGGCGCAGCAGGTTGATCGCCTCGGTGGTGCCGCGCACGAACACGATCTCGTCGGGCGACGCGCCGATGAGCCCCGCCGCTTCGAGCCGCGCCCCGTCGTAGAGCTGCGTTGCCTCCTGACCGAGCGCGTGCACCCCGCGGTGCACGTTGGCGGTGCACCGCTCGTACACCTTCACCACCGCGTCGATGACCGCGCGCGGCTTCGGCGTGGTCGAGGCGCTGTCGAGGAAGGCCAGCGGCGGCCCGCCCGGCTCGAGGCTCCGCGACAGCATCGGGAACTCGGGCCGCAGGCGCGCAGCGAGGGCGTCGATCGCTTCCCGGTCGTCCACGCCTCACGTCCTCTCGAAGCAGCGCGCCACGTCGAGCGGGAAGTGGCGCTTGCTCACGCGGAACTTGCCGCTCGGCTCGATGGGGATGGCGGTGCTGGTGCGCGCGGCGATGGGCAACCCCGCGAGCAGCGGCGCCAGGTGCGCGCGCACGCCCTCGACCACCCGGGCGCCGTCGCCCTCGGCGACCACGTCCACCTCCACCGCGTCGGGCGTCCGCTGGTTGACCTGCCACAGGCGCGCGCCCTCCACCGCGCCGAGCGCGCGGTCGATGGCCCCCGCCGTCACCAGGCCCCCGTCGGGCAGCAGCACCGCGTCGTCGAGGCGCCCCTCGACGCTGACCAGGGGAGGCACCGAGGTCCACGCGCGCGGGCCCGCCGGGTCGACCTGCACCAGGTCGCCCACCACGAAGCGCACGAGCGGCATCGCCAGCCGGTCGAGCGAGGTCACCGCCACCAGCGCCACGTGCGTCGCCCCCGGCGTCGGCACCCGCGCGCGCAGGAGCTCGACGTGCGTGGTGAACGGCGCGTGGTGCAGGCGGCCGTCCGGCCCCTCCATGAAGAAGACGCCGGCCTCGGTCGCGCCGTAGAGCTGCAGCAGCGGCCCCGCGTACGCCTCGCGGATGGCGCGCACGTACGCCCGCGTGGTGAAGGCGTAGGTGAGCTGGACGAAGCCGCGCACGTCGAGGGCGCGCCCCTGGGCTCTGGCGAAGCGCGAGAGGAGCGCCAGGTAGAGCGGATCACTCTCCAGCCCCACCGTGGCGTGCCGCCCGAGCTCGTCGAGGATCCGCGTCTGCTCCTCGGCCGTCCAGAACAGCGGATCCGGCCGCTGGTTGAGGAACAGGTGCTCGCCGTCGACGCGCTCCTCGTACGGCAGCTCGCCGACGTGGCAGGTGCCGAGGCCGCAGGCGGGTGTGGTGAGGATCGCCTCGCGGTATTCGCCGAGGGAGCCGCTCATCGCCGCCGCGACCGCGGGGTGGGTGCGCATGGCGCGCGCTTCCTGGCGCATCCACCAGCCGGGATCCCACAGGATGCGCAGGCGCTCGCCGGTCGACCCGCTCGTCTCCACGAGCTCGAGCGCGCCGGACGCCAGCTCCGCGCGCACGTCGCGGCCCGCCGGCACCCACTGCCTGGGAAGCGTGGCTCGCAGGTCCTTCTTGAAGAGCAGGGGGAAGGTCGCCAGCGCCTCGGCGAGCGGCGTCCCCGGCTGCGGCGGGAGGTCGCCTCGCTTCTGGTAGAAGGGGATGTCGCGTGCCGCGTACGCGAGCGCGGCGACGGTGCGCGCGTCGTGCTCCGGATCGGGCCGGGGCTCGACGGGGCTGAGCGGCTGCCAGGCTTCCGCCGGCGGCGAGGGCTGGGCCGACATGCCTCTCCCTTACCACGTCGCGCGCCGGGCTTCAGGCTCCCGGCTGGAGCACGCGCAGGCTGCCGCTGACCACGCCGTAGCCGCCGTCCACGTGCAGCGTCTCGAGCGTCCTCCGCACCTCGGCCGCGCTCGCGTGCCCCCGGAGCAGCCCGCGGTAGGCCGCCACGATCCGGCCCACGTCCACCGCGGACTCGCGCACGAGCTCGATCCGGAACCGCCCCACGCCGCTCTTCTGGAGCAGCGGCACGACGCCCGCCGCGCTCTGGGCCGCCGCGTGGAAGACCGTGTTGCGGCAGCCGACGTCGGCCTCGACCGGGTGATCCATTCCGGCGCGGTCCCGCAGGCTCACGCGATGCCGGTCGCAGGGCCGGCCGCACGTCCGGTGGTCGCGTCCCTCGCTCAGCAGCGCGGCGATCACGCAGTGCTCCATGTGAAAGAGCGGCATGGGGTGGTGCACCACCACCTCGGCCCATGGCCCGAACGCCGTCGCGCACAGCGATCCCAGCTGCGCGGCGTCGAGGTCGAACGACGGGGTGAAGGCGGCCAGGCCGCGCCCGAGCACCTCGGCCGCCGTCAGGCGGTTGGTCACGTTGAGCGAGAAGTCCCCGATGCGCGGGATGCCGCCCTGGGCCGCCTCGTGCAGCGCGCCGAGCGAGCGCACGAGCAGCGCATCGGGCGACAGGTCCCGGAGGTACCGGTCCACCTTCTCCTCGCCCGGCTTGCGAATGCGCGGCGGCGCGAGCGTGACGTGCACGCGAGCGTCGCGGGCGCGCAGGCTCCGCAGCGCGGCGCCCGTGCCTGTGAGCTCGAGGAAGTCGAGTACCACGCCGTCGGCCCCCGCGTCGGCCGCGGCATGGGCCTGCTCCTCGGTGCGGCAGAGGACGAAGAGGCCGGCGGGCGGCGGCGCGCGATCCGGAGGCGTCGCCGAAGCCAGGAGCGCGTCGTGCGTAGCCGCCGTGGTCGGGTGCGGACTGTGGACCGACGTCGCCAGCGCGTCGCACATCGCGCGGCGCGCGCGGTTGAGGGCGGACATGGGCAGCATCGCGCCCTCGGGGAGCGCGACCTCGAGCGCGCCCAGGACGAAGGGCGTGTCGCCCAGCTTGCCCAGCTTCTCGCGCAGGACCTGGAGCGTCGTCGCCGCGGTGCGCGCGTGCTCCACCGGCGCCTCGCCCGCGACGCGCGCGGAGTGGCCGCGCGCGCTCTTCGCTTCCAGCACGAAGCGTTCGCCGAAGTCGCCGCCCACACGCACGTCGATGGTGACGCGCTCCGGCTCCCGCTCGACGCGCGCGGCGATGGTCCGGGCGTTCCCCGGGTCGCTCGTCCGGAAGACGCGCCGGCCCGCCCGCGCGCCCTCCAGCCCCCGGTCCGGTCCCAGCCACACCAGCGCCTCGTCGCTCCCCGGCACGCTCTCCACGTCCCAGACGCGGCCCCCGATCTCCCCCTCGCCGGCCCAGCCGCCCTCGACCAGGACGCCGTCGCCGCGCGCCAGCTCCGCCTCCAGGCGCACCGCCAGCAGCTCGCGCCCGCGCACGCGCCGCGTGCCGGTGCACGTCCCGACGGGCAGCCCGCGATGGTCGCAGGCGCGCCCCTCCACCAGCCGCTGGTGGTCGATCCCGGCCAGGAAGCCCGGACCGGAGCCGCGGGTGAACGCCTGGAGCGCGGCGCGCCGGGCGCCCTCGGGCACGCTGGCGTCGACCGCCGCGCGGTAGAGCGACGTCGTCGCCGCGACGTACTCCGGCCCCTTCAGGCGGCCCTCGATCTTGATGGCGCTCACGCCGAGCTCGACCAGGCGCGGCACCAGCGCGCTCGCCTCCAGGTCCTCCGGCGACAGCAGGAAGGCGCGGTCGCCGAGATCGCGCAGCACACCGTCGACCACGAGCTCGTACGGGAGGCGGCAGGCCTGCGCGCACGCGCCGCGGTTGGCGCTGCGCCCGCCGATGGCCTCGCTGGTCAGGCACTGCCCCGAGTACGAGATGCACAGGGCGCCGTGCACGAAGACCTCGAGCTCGGCGTCCGTCCCGGCGCGGATGGCGGCGATGTCCTCGAGCGACAGCTCGCGCGCGAGGATCACGCGCGACGCCCCCAGCGAGCGGGCCAGCTCGACGCCGGCCGCGTCGGTGCACGTCATCTGCGTCGAGGCGTGGATGGCGAGCCCGGGCGCGACGGCCTTCACCAGGCGGGCGACCCCCAGGTCCTGCACGATCACCGCGTCGACCCCCGCCGCTGCGCATGCGCGCACCGCCGCGTCGAGCGAGGCGAGCTCCGCGTCGAACACCAGCGTGTTCAGCGTCACGTAGCCGCGCACGCCGTGCGCGTGCAGCTCGCGCATCGTGGCCGCCAGACCCTCGGCGTCGAAGTTGGTCGCCCGCGCCCGCGCGTTGAAGCCCTTCAGGCCGAAGTAGACCGCGTCCGCGCCGGACCGGATGGCGGCGCTCATCGACTCGGCGTCCCCCGCGGGCGCGAGGACCTCGGGCATGGGGGACTCGGACGGCATGAAGAAGGACAGGATGTAGCTCGTTTCCGAGCCTCGGCCCGTCCCGAAGCTCACGGGACGTCTGCCGAGCCTCTCGAGGCCCCCCAGATGCCTCTCGAAGGCCTCCCTGAGCGACTCGAACGCCTCGATGAAGTACTCGAAGGGGTCTCTCTGGGACTTCGAGGGGTCCGAGAAGCAGATGAAGGCCTTCAAGAAGCAGAT
>DATBQU010000278.1:0-2634 GCA_036560665.1 Polyangiaceae bacterium | reverse complement strand
CCGCGCCTCGCGCCCTCCGCGAGCGCCTCGGCGCCCCCGCCCGAGCCGTTCATGCCGGCCAAGCCGCCGCCGACCGGCTCGCCCGACCTCGACAAGAAGCGGTGAACCGGGGAAAGGCCACGAGAAAGAGCACGAGACTCGAGGTACGTGCACGGGCGCGAGCAGGAGGACGAGCACGCCTGATCGAGTACGAGCACCAGGACGAGCACCAGCACGAGCCGGTCCGTCCTCGTTTCTCGTTCTCGTCTTCGACAAGCCGTGCTCGTCCGCGTCCTCGCGCCCGTGCACGTACGCGGGTCTCGTGCTCCTACTCGAGCTTCTGGTAGCGTCTCCCCCCGATGCGCGCCGCACCGGCCCTCGCGTGTCTCCTCCTCGCCTGCGGCGGTCGCACCACCTCCGCACCGCCCGGCGACGCCGGCCCGGACGCGCCCGTCGTCCCCGCGCAGGACGCGGACGTCGCGCCGGACGCCGACACGGACGGTGGTGCCTGCACGGCGGCCGCGGTCCCGGAGTGGACGCTCTCCGCGTCGAGCTTCGGCCAGGGCTGCCACGCCGACACCGACTGCGAGGCGGTCTACCTCGGCGGCAACGCGTGCGAGAGCGGGAGCCACTGCGCCTGCCCGAACGCCTCCATCGCCGTCGCCGGCGACGCGACCTACCGCGCCGCCGCCGACGCCATCCGCAAGTCGCCCTCCTGCCAGGCCTGCACCCCTCCCGGCGCCGGCTTCGGGTGCGACTGCCCCGCGCCGAAGGTGTACTGCGCCTCCGGGACGTGCGCGGTCTGCGTCGTCGACGGCGGCGTCGTCTTCGGCGGTACGGGCTGCCCGTAGCGGCGGGCAATGCTTGCCGGCTCGCGGCAAGACGTGCGTCGCCTGCGCGCGGCGCCGCGCCGTTTCCCCTGCGAAACAGGCTGCGTCCGCCGTGGGAGAGGCTGGCCCACACGATGCTACAGCCGTCGTTGCTCCCGCACGAGGCTCCGCCTCGAACCGAAGGAGGAACGTCATGAGCTTCACCCATGTGCGCGTCGCCGCGCTCGTGCTCGCGGCGGTCGCCGCGGGCTGCGCCTCGAGCGCCGGCCCGGAAGAAGCCGTCTCCACCACCGACGAGGCGCTCTCCACGTTCGCCTGGACCTACGTCACCGTCCGCGCCGATCAGCGCAAGTGCATGTCGCCGCTGTGCGGCGGCTACTTCGTGCAGGACGTGAACCGGCGGACCGAGGAGCGCTACGTGTCCGGGCTCGACTACGGCCCGGCGGACCTGGACGCCGCCGCCCTCCACGCGCTCGCGGGCGCCGCCGACGGCGAGCTGGTGCTCCGCGGTCGACTCGGCCCCACGGAGCGGCGCTTCCACACGCGCCCGCTGCTCGTGCGCGAGGCGTACCGCGGGATGCCCGGCATGGTCGTGGCGGAGGGGGACGCCCTTTACCAGGTCTCCGCGCGCGAGCCGGAGGTTCGCTGCGCCGTCGCGCCGTGCCCCCAGCTGGAGGCCCGCGCGCTCAACCGCGGGTGGAGCGCCGACTTCGACCGCGTCTCCGTCGGCGCCGCCGCCGTGCCCTACGGCGACGAGGACTGGATGGCGTCGCGCGTGGTCGAGCACGGCGCCGTCGTGGGCGCCCACTTCGCGCCGGGGACGCATTTCGCCGGCGGCGACGAGAGCGTCCTCACCGCCAGCCAGGTCTTCGTGCGCATCCCGGACGTGCGGGCCTGCGCCGACGCGACCGTCGCCGCCTGCCCGTCCGGGCAGACCACGACCTTCACGCGCGACTCCGACCGGTGTGTCGTGTCGACCGGCTGCGTGCGGCACGGCATCTGCCCGCTCTTCCGCCCGAGCTGCCCGACCGGCTACACGCTCGCCGGATGGCCGAGCGCCCCCACCGCGTGCGATGCGTGGGCGTGCGATCCGGCGTTCCTCGGCGAGTGAGCCGCCGCGGCGCTCGGTGATGCTGCTGAGCCGCAGGGTCGCTCTCGCGGCTCTATACTGAGTGAGCCCCTCCGTGCCGCCCGGCCGCCCCAGCCTCCGCATCCTCGCCTGCGCGCTGGGCGTCGCCCTCTTCGCGGCCTGTTCCGCGTCCCCCGACGGCTCGGACGCCGGTGACGCCGGTGACGCGGGCGTGCTCGAGTCGGGGGCGCCCGACGGGAGCGCCGGGGACGGCGGGTACGATGCCACGACGGGGGAGGGTGGGACGGACGGCGGAGCGACCGACGCAGCGTCCGACGGCACGATCGGCGACGCCTCCGAAGGCGGGACGGACGCGGGCAGCGACGGGTCCGGCGAGAGCGGCAGCGACGCCGCGGCGGGAGACGGCGGAGGTGGGGACGGCGCGGCAGACGCGGGCGGCGACGCGACGAGCCTCGACGCCGGCGCGGACGCGACGGAGGGCGGCTCCGACGCGACCGCCCCCGATGCGGGGGACGCGGCGAGCGAGAGCGGCACGGACGCGGGTCTCGTCTCCGGCGCGCGCCTCATCGCGCCGCTCACGTCGTCGATCGTGCGCTCCCACACGCCGCTCTTGCACTGGGTGCTGCCTCCCGGCGCCACGGGAGCGCACGTCGAGATCTGCGCGGACCAGCCGTGCTCCACCCTCGAGCAGAGCTTCGACGCCGCCCTCACCTCGGGCGCGCCGACCACGCCGCT
>DATBQU010000277.1:0-7226 GCA_036560665.1 Polyangiaceae bacterium | reverse complement strand
CATGGCCGGCGGCAACTGCCAGCTCGTCCTCGAGAACTGCAACATCGCGTCGCCGGACGACACGCTCACCGCGGGCGGCAACGCCAAGGTCACCGTCAAGGGCGGCAGCATCAAGGCCGCCGGGACCGGCACCGCCATCATGGCCGGGGGCTCCGCCCAGGTGACGGTCGACGGGGCCAAGATCACCGGCAAGACCACCGCGGGCGCGGGCGGGAAGATCACCGGAGTGAAGTGAGCGAGCTGCTCCAGGCGCCGGCGGGCGTGCCGCCGCTCGTGCACCGCGCGCAGATGACGCGGGAGTACGGGGCGTACGCCTTCGACTTCTTCCGCTCCGCGTGGTGGTGCCACCGCTGCCGCGCGCACGTGGCGGCGGGGCCTCCCGCCGCGGTGGTCCCGGTCGTGCACTACGGGGACGTCGAGAGCTTCGTGGCCATGGTCGAGCAAGCGGCGCAGGCCGCGCTGGCGGACGCGGACTCCCACCCGGTGTGCGAGGCGTGCCACGACCGCGCCGCGCTCGACCACCTCGACTACCACGCCTTCTGCTCCGCGCGGCGGGCCGACCTCGTGGCGCGCGTCCGGCCGGGGCGCCCCGTCGAGCTCCTGTGGTGGACCGCCGAGCGCGGCTTCGGTCCGGCCGCCATCGACGACGAGACGCGGCGCGCCTTCACGCGCGACGCGCTCCTTCGCGCGGCCAAGGCGGCGCGCGAGACGGGAGACGACGAGCGGGCGTTCGCGGCCCTCGGCGCAGCGGCGGCCGCCATGCCGGGCGAGCCCGAGCTGCTCGCGTTCTTGCCCTGGCTGTGCGCGCGCCAGAAGACCAGCGTCGCCGGGGCCATCGCCGACGCGCACTCGCGCGCCCGCCCGCACGATCCGGAGGGCTGGTACTGGCTGGCCCAGGTGCACGTGGAGCTCATCGCCTGCGGGGTGTGGGGCCAGGACAGGCTGCCCGAGGCCGAGCAGCACCTGCAGCGAGCGCTGAGCCTGGCGCCGACGCACGCGCAGGCGCTGGTGGCCGTGGCCAACATCGCCCGCCTCAGGCACGACGACCCCGCCGCCATCGCCGTGCTCGAGCGGTTGCTGGCCGGCCACCCCGGGCACCCCGAGGGCAGCTACACCCTCGGGCTCATGATGCTCGAGCGGGACCCCATGCGCGCGCTCTCCTGCTTCGAGGCGGGCGAGCGGGCCCAGCCGCGGGACGCGGACTACCCGCGCGGGCGCGCCCGGGCGCTCATGGCCATGGGGCGCAACGCCGAGGCGCGCGTGGCGGCGCTGCGCGCGCGCGAGCTCGCCCCCGACGACGCGCGGGTCGACGAGCTGCTGGCGCGCCTGGGCGGGTGAGAGTCAGGCGTCGTCGCCGTAGATCGCGCGGTGCGCGGCCTTGCCCACCAGCGGATACTCGTAGTCGCCGTCCCGGTGGGTCTTGTAGGCAGCCACCACGTGCCACACGAGGAAGATGGGGATGGCGATGCCCCAGGTGAGCAGGCTCACCAGCGTGCCGAGCAGCGACCAGAGCAAGGACTGAAGCGCGTGGTAGCGCGCCCAGCGCGACTCGCGCGGCAGGACGAGGAAGACCAGGAGCGGCGCCAGGAACCAGGCCAGGGCCGTCCCCGCGTGCGCGATGATCGCGGCGAGGCGTTCGTTGGGGTCGTGGGTGCGGACCAGGGTCGTGCTGCTCATGCCCCCTGTTCGCGCCAGGCGGGTGCGTTATTTCACGTCCCTAAGGGCACGGATTCACTGGGGGAGGCACCGTCACCGGCGGTCCGAGCTTCACTGCGGTCGCGTTGAAACCGAAGCCCAGCGAGATGGCGTTGCAGCTCTGGCCCGCCGGGTTGCTCACCGAGCCGTCCGGAGCGAGGACGATGTCGGACGCCTGGTTGATCTGCTGGGCGATGGAGTCGAACGCCGACCCGCTGCACAGCGACGTGGAGATGCTCCCTGCGATCTGCTTGAGCCAGGCGATGAAGTCGGTGGTGGCGACGACGCCGGAGAAGACCCCCAGGCTGGCCGTGGCGTTGCTGGCGTCCACCACCATGGCCAGCTGCGTGTGCTGGACCGGCACCGGCGGCGCGGTCGTGCCGTTGTCGAAGTGCAGATCGAACAGGACCGGGCCGAGGGGCGGTTGACCGACCCACACGCGCTGGTTCATGTACCCGCCGGAGAACGCCAGGGCGGGCGCTGCCTGGTCGACCGGCCGGACGTCGCCGCCGTTCCACGACACGCTGCCGGCCGGCGCCGCGCGGTAGAGCGTCCCCGGCAGCGGCGAGTACCGCGCGCCTGCGCCCAGCTTGTCGATGCTCAGCAGCGGCGTCGCGTCCCCGTGGGCGATCGCCACGTTGGCGCTCGCGCTGAAGTTGGAGCCCGCGGTGGTGATGAGGATGGGCAGGATGTTCTCGCCGAACGAGTTGTCGATCCCGCCGTTGCCGTCGACCTGCGTCACCCTCGAGGCCCCGGCGGCGAGCATGCAGACGTCCGTCGAGTTCTTGGTGGTGATCTTGCCGTCGATGTTCAGCCCGTAGGTACTCCACGCGCTCGTGCTCTGCACGTCGTTGCGGTCCGTGTCCCCGTAGTAGAGCTTCGAGAACGCCAGGACGACCGTGCCCGTGCCGTCGCCGGGAGGTCCGCCCGGGTCGGGGGGCAGGCCGGTGCCGGCGTCGCCCAGCCCGCCTCCGTCGCTGCCCGGGCCGATCGTGCCCTGGCACTGGCTCTGGAGGCAGACGCTCCCGCCCACGCACGCGACGCCGCAGGCGCCGCAGTTGACGGGGTCCGAGCGGGTGTCGACGCATCCGCTGGCGCACTGGACGAGCGGGAACGGGCAGCCCTGGGTGACGTTTCCCGAGTCGCCCGGGCCGCCGTCGGACGACCCGGGGTTCACGACGCTGCCGCCGCAGGCGACGAGGGGCAGAGCCGCGCCGAGGAGGCCGGCGAGAAAGGCGAAGAAGCCGAAGCGCCGCATGCCGGCAGTATGGATCACCGCGTGACGAGCACCAGCTTGCCGGTCGTCGTCCCCGACTCGATGGCGCGGTGCGCTCCGGCGACGTCGTCGAGCGGCCGTTCCACGACGGCGGGCGCGGCGAGCTTCCCCTCGTCCGCCCAGACGAGCAGCTGCTCGACCGCCGGCAGCAGCGCCGCCTTGCGCTCGAAGAGATAGGAGAGGTTGAAGCCCATCACGGCGCGGTTCTCGTTGGTCAGGGCCAGCGGATCGAAGCGCGGCGTGCGCAGCCTGTCGGCGGCGAGCTTCGGCCAGCTCGGCGTTCCGCGCCCGCGCCGCAGCATGGAGTGGAAGCCGTAGACGACCAGCCGTCCCGGGGAGGCGAGGTGCTCGTAGCTCTCGCGCAGCGTCTCCACGCCGTTGGCGTCGAACACGGCGTCGTAGCCGTCGGGCGCGTGCCGTCTCGCCAGGCGCCACAGGTCGTCGTGGCTCTTGTCGATCACCGCGTGAGCGCCGAGCTTGCGCGCGACGTCCACCTTGGCCGCGGCGCCGACCACGCCGACCGCGAGGCACCCCGCCACCCGCGCGAGCTGGAGCAGCGCGCCGCCCACGCCGCCCGCCGCGGAGTGCACCAGCAGCTTCATCCCGGGCTTCGCCGCCGCGAGCTCGAAGAGCGCGTACCACGCCGTGAGGAACGCGACCGGGAACGCCGCCCCCTCGCCGGTCGTGAACCCGCGCGGGATGCGGAAGATCTGGTCGCGCGGGACGACCACGTGCGTCGCGTAGCCGCCGAAGCGGGTGACGGCGAGCACGGGCGCGCCCCTGGCCACGTCGGTCACGCCCGCGCCTGCCGCGGCGACGGTGCCGGCCACCTCGAAGCCGGGGGTGATCGGCCAGCCGACGTACTTCCTGGCGGACTCGTAGAGCCCCATGCGCACGATGACGTCGGCGAAGTTGACGCCCACCGCCTCGGTGCGGACGAGCACCTCGCCCTCGCCCGGCGCGGGATCGGGCGCCTCCTCGATCTCGAGCCGGTCCCAGCCACCGGCGCGCCGCACCACGACGCGCCTCACGCGACGAGGTCCCGGGTGACCTCGCCCACGCCGGCGCAGCCCGCGAGCGCCATCGCCTGGTCCAGCTCTTCCCGCAGCGTCTCCAGCACGCCGAGCGCCCCCTCCTCGCCCTCGACGGCGAGCCCCCACAGGATGGGGCGGCCCACGAGCACCGCCCGCGCCCCCAGCGCCAGCGCCTTGAGGACGTCGGTGCCCCGGCGCACGCCGCCGTCGACCAGCACCTCGATGCGTCCCTGCACCGCGTCGGCGACGGGGCCCAGCACCGCCGCGGTCGCCGGCGCACCGTCGAGCTGCCGGCCGCCATGGTTGCTCACGATGACGCCGCTCGCCCCGTGATCGACGGCCCGCCGGGCGTCGTCCGGGCGCACCAGCCCCTTGACCACCACCGGGAGCTTCGTGATCGATCGCAGCCACGCCACGTCCTTCCACTCCAGCGACGGGTCGAGCTTGGTGGCGACGTACGCGGCCAGCCCGCTCTCGGCCTGCTGCTCGCCCACGTCGCCGTGCCCGGCGGCGCTCATGTTCTCGACGCGGAGCCCGGGGGGCAGGTGGAAGCGGTTGCGCACGTCGCGCTCGCGCCGGCCGAGCAGCGGCGCGTCGACGGTGAGGACGAGCGCCCTCGCCCCGGCCGCCTCGGCGCGCGCGACGAGCGCCGCCGTCGCCCCGCGGTCCCGGTAGACGTAGAGCTGGAACCACACCGGGCCGCTCGCCGCCGCGCACACCTGCTCGACGCCCGTGTTCGACAGCGACGAGAGGACCATCACCGTCCCGGCGCGCGACGCCGCGCGGGCGGTGGCGAGCTCGCCCTCCTCGCAGGCCAGCCGGTGGAACGCTGTCGGCGCCACCAGCACCGGCATCGACACGGGCTGTCCGAGCACCGTCGTCGACGCGTCCCGCGCCGAGACGTCCACCAGCACGCGGTAGTGCAGCGCGACGCGCGACCACGCGGCCACGTTCTCGCGCAGCGTGTGCTCGTCGAGCGCGCCGCTGGCGAAGTAGTCGTAGGCCAGCGCGGACAGCCGCTCGCGGGCCATCGCCTCGAGCTCGCGCAGGTTGAGGGCGCCGCCGGGGAGCATCGGGCGAGCCTAGAACGCTCCCGCGCACGCGATCGAGGCGAAGCCGGGGGCGCAGCGCAGGGAGGTGGCGGTCCCGCCGGCGACCGCGGGACGTGGAGCGGCGACCCACAGCGTGATCCCGGTGACGAGGGCCACGCCGCTGCCGACGAAGCCGACGATGGCGAGCGTCTTCCAGGTGTCGGCGGCGTTGACCATGTCCTGGCAGCTCGCGGGGCGGGTGGGGGCGTCGATGGAGGGGCAGGACGCGTCGGCGTTGTAGTCGCTGATCTTGCCGTTCTGCTCCACCAGGCCGAGCACGCCGACCCCGGCGAAGACGGCGGAGGCGCCGAGGACGACGAGAGCGGGGGTGCGATCGGGAGAGGGAACGGGCGCGGGCGCGGGCGCGGGCGCGGTCGCGGGCGCGGGCGCGGGCGCGGGCGCGGGCACGGGCGCGGTCGCGGGCGCGGGCGCGGGCGCGGGCGCGGCCCCGGTCGCGGTCGCGGCCCCGAGCTCCGGCACCTCGATCGCCGCGGCTCGCCCGTCCGTCACGCGCACCGTGGCGCTCCACGGCTGCCGGCCCGTCGCCTTCGCCTCGACGCGATGCTCTCCCGCGTCCACCGGGACGCCGACCCCCCACAGGGCCTCGCGCACCACCTCGCCGTCTCGCCGCACCTCGAGATCGCCCACGCGAGCGCCGGCCGGGACGTCGATGGACAGCCTCGCCAGCCTCGGCTCCAGGCTCGCCGCGCGCCCGCGGGCCGCCCGCTCGCGGTCTCCCTCGCGGCGCTTGTGCGTCTGTTCCGCGACGTCGAGGAACGCGGCCCACGCGCTGGCCAGCCGGCCCTGATGCTCCCAGCAGTCGGCCAGGTTGAACTCCGTACCGATGGCGGGCGCCAGGCGCTGGCTCTCCTCGAGCTTCGGGCAAGCGTCGGAGTACCGGCCCTGCCCCATCAGCTTGCGCCCGTCGTCGAAGAGCACCTGCGCCGTGGCCACGTCGTCCCCCGACGCCCGCGCCGGCCGCGCCGCTCCGGAGAGCAACGTAGCGATCACGGCCGCGACGGCGTGCGCGCGCTTCATGGGCAGGTGTACGGGTCCGCGAGCGGGACGCAGATCGAGTACGCGCCGACGTTGGAGCACATGAAGTTGCCCGGGCAGTCGACCGGTCCGTTGCAGACGTTGTCACAGATGTACGGGTTGCTCAGGCTGCCGAACCCCGCGCAGTGTCCGCCCTCGCATTCCTGGCCCGAGCGCGCGTCGTGCGTGGCCGTGCAGCACGCGCCGAGGCCCTTGGTGCCGTGCGTGTACTGGCCGGCGGGGACGCAGGCCTGGCCCGGCGTCGTCGACTGGCACAGGCCGTTGCCGGCGTCGTCGAAGACGCAGGCGAAGCCGGCCAGCTGCCCGCTGCACGCGGGGTCGCCGTCGCACTCGTCGGCGCACGTCAGGTTGCCGCCGCCCTGGTCGACGCAGTGCCGGAAGCGGCAGTCGCTGTCGGTCGTGCAGCAGTAGCCGCTCGGCAGATCGCCCCAGGGCCCCGCGCCCTGCTCGGTGCCCGGGCCGCCCTCGGTGCCGCCGCTGTCGGCGGTGGTGCCGCTGTCCTTGCCCGGGTTGCCGGAGTCGTCGCCGCCGCTGCCCGTATCGTCACCGTGGGTCGCGCCGTCGCCGGTCGCCCCGCCGTCGCCGGGCGCAGCGGCGTCGTCGCCCCCGCCGTCGACGTCCGGGCCGTTCTTGAAGCCGCCGCAGCTCGCCAGCAAGCACGCGACCACCACTCCCCAGAGGTGCTTCGACATCCGGCTTCATTGTAGCCTCGTCGCATGCTCCCCGTCCGCATCACCGTGGCGGTCGGCACGCGCGTCGTGCCCGTCGACGAGGTCACCGACGCCCGCATCGCCCACGCCTTCCGCAACGCGGGGCAGGACGTCGCCCGGCGCCTGGCCGCCATCCACTGCCCGGAGCACAAGAAGACCGCCACCAACGTGCGCATCCACTTCGACAAGACCGGCAGCGCGGACCTTCGGTACGACTCGTGCTGCGAGAAGCTCGGGAAGAAGATCGGCGAGGCGCTGGGGTAGGGCGCTACGACGGGCCGGACCAGAGCTTCGTCAGCGGGATGGCGAGGCCATCGAGAGTCCCGGGCTGAAACGTCTCGTCGTCGGCGAGCGACTGCGCGAT
>DATBQU010000276.1:0-11854 GCA_036560665.1 Polyangiaceae bacterium | reverse complement strand
CCGTCGCGATCGTCGACGAGCGCCCCTTCGGCGGGACGTGCGTGCTCCGCGGCTGCGATCCCAAGAAGGTGCTCGTCCAGGCGGCGGAGCTCCTGGACCATGCCCTGCGGATGCAGGGACGAGGGGCGGCCGGGCCGCTCGCGAGCGACTGGCCCGCGCTCATGCGGTTCAAGCGCACGTTCACCGAGCCAGTCCCTGCGCAGCGCGAGAAGAGCTTCGCCGAACGTGGGATTGCGACCTTCCACGGCCACGCGAGGTTCATCTCCGACGCGAGCGTCGAGGTCGGCGGCGAGGTCCTCGCGGCAGAGCACGTCGTCGTAGCGACGGGATCGCGGCCGAGGGATCTCGCGTTCAGTGGCGCCGAGCACGTCGTCACGAGCGATGACTTCCTCGAGCTCGAGGCCCTTCCGAGCCCGATCGTGTTTGTCGGGGGCGGCTACGTCTCCTTCGAGCTGGCGCATGTCGCCGCGCGCTTCGGCGCGGAGGTGCACATCGTGCATCGCGGGGAACGTCCCCTCGAGCATTTCGAGCCAGAGCTCGTGGCGCGGCTCGTGCAGGCCGGCGAGGAGCGAGGCGTCCAGGTCCACCTTCGCGCGCCCGTGGAACGGGTCGAGCGGTGCGACTCGAGATTCCACGTGCACGCCGGCGGACGACTATTCGAGGCCGCGCTCGTCGTCCACGGCGCGGGGCGCGTTCCGAACGTCGCGGGGCTCGGCCTCGAGCGTGCGCACGTCGCGACCGCGAAGAACGGAGCCGTTCTCGTCGACGAGCACCTTCGAAGCACGGCCAACCATCACGTGTACGCCGCGGGGGACGTCGCGGGAACCGGCCACCCCGCCCTCACCCCCGTTTCCAGTGCCCACGGGCACGTCGTAGCAGAGAACATCCTCCACGGCGCACGGCGCACCGTCGACCTCACCGAGATCCCGACCGTCGTCTTCGCGATCCCAGCGCTCGCCGCCGTGGGGCTCACTGAGCACGGAGCGAAGGCGAAAGGTCTGCGGTTTCGCGTTCACCGCGAAGACGCTTCGAGTTGGTACTCGACGCGGAGCCTCGGCGCGTTGCACGCGATGGCCAAGGTGCTCGTCGAGGAGCCTTCTCAGGTCATCCTCGGTGCGCACCTGCTCGGGCCCCACGCCGCGGAGCTCGTCAACGTCTTCGCACTCGCGATTCGGCTCAGACTGACGAGCGAGGCGCTGCGGGCGACGACCTTTGCGTATCCAACGGCGGCTTCCGATGTCGGATACCTTCTGTAGTGCCGCGAACCAGAGACGCGGCCGACGGTGAGCACCTCGTCCAGGGCACCTTGGTCGTCGAGCTCCCCAAGGAGCGCGTCGCCTCTTGCACCAAGGCCTCCTGGACCGATCTCGTGTAATACGATCGAGGCCGTGACCGATCCCGCCGAGCCAAGCCCCCTGGAGGGCATCGCGAGCACGCTCCATGCGCTCGATCAGTCGCTGGCCAGCGCGCGAACCGAGGTGGCCCCGGCGCCCGACGTGCCTCCGGCAGCGCGCCGCGAAGAGTCCCGGGCGCGTTACGAAGGCGTCGGCCTCCTCGGCGAAGGTGGGATGGGCCGCGTCGAGCGAGCGCACGATCGCGATCTGCTGCGCGACGTGGCGGTGAAGCACCTGCGCGCCGAGCTCGGACGCGACGGACGTCTGTTGGGTCAATTCCTCTGGGAGGCGCGGGTGACGGCGTACCTCGACCACCCGAACATCGTGCCCGTCCACGACCTCGGCGTCGGGCCCGGCGGCAGCCCGTTCTTCACGATGAAGCTGGTGCGCGGGGAGCCCCTCGACGCCATCCTCGCACGCCTGAAGATCGGGGACGCCGAAGCCATCTCGGCGTTCACGCCGCAGCGGCGGTTGCGACTGTTCCTCCAGCTCTGCAACCCCATTGCGTTCGCTCACGCGCGCGGCGTTCTCCATCGTGACCTGAAGCCCGCAAACGTGATCCTCGGAGACTTCGGGGAAGCGCTGGTGAGCGACTGGGGCATCGCCGTTCCACTGCCCGACACCTCGGGTGACGAGATCCGTCGTATCTTTCCGGCGGGCCTCGTGGCACAGAGCGCCGGCACGCCGCAGTACATGTCCCCCGAGCAGGCACGCGGCGAGTCGCTCGACGCCCGCTCGGACGTGTACGCGCTCGGGGTGATCCTGTACGAGCTGATGGCGCTCCGGCGACCGTTCGACGGCGCGACGGTCTCCGACGTGCTGGCATCGGTGTCCCGGGGCGAAGCGGCACCGCTCGACGAGGCGTGCCCGGGAGTGTCCTCGGCGCTCGTGGCGGTCGTCAGGAAGGCAATGGCCCTGACACCCGGCGAACGGTACGGCAGCGTGAGAGCCCTTGCCGACGACATCGAGACCGTCATCGACGGGCGAACCCCGCTCGCCGACAACGTCTCCGTCGCGCGTCGCCTCGCCCGTCTCTACTTCGCGCACGATCCGGGCATCAACCGCCTGCGGGTCGTCGACGTCGACCTGTGGGCGTTCTCAGCGTTCGTCATCGGCACCGGGGTGGGAGCCCTGGCGGCACGCTGGCTTGCTGGGGCTGGCTGGTGGCTTCTCGCCCTGGGCGCGGTCGCCGGAATCCCATCGACGGTTCGATGGCTCCGCCTGCGAAGAGTGCGAGGGGATGATCATCGGCCCCAATGACCAGCAGAACCTGGGGACCCGCCCGCCTCACCTCCCGCACGCCCCCAGGGCCGCCGTCACGTCGGCGCTCGCCTTCGCGCCCGTCCACGGCGCCAGCACCGCGCGGGCCTTGGCGCAGTCGCCACGGTCGCGCGCCGAGCGCGCGACGAGGACCGCGGCGTCCCTGGCGTGGAAGCCGTGCGGGTGCCGATCGAGGTAGTGCTCGGCGACGATCGCCGCCGCGTCCGGGCGGCCTGCGTAGGCGAGCGACGATGCCTCGAGGAACTCCGCGTCGTCGGCCTCCGGCGCGTCGGGGTGCGACGCGGTGAAGGCGTGAAGCGCTCCCGCGGCCGCCGCCCAGCGATGCGCGCCGTAGAGCTCCATCGCCCGCGTGTACTCGTCGACCGCGTCGGCCGTGGCGGAGGGCGCGGCGGGGATCACGGGGGGCGCGGCCGGAGCGGACGTCGCCACGGCGGCTGCCCTCGGCCTCGGCGTCGGCGGCCGGGTGTCGTCGTCGAGCTTCCACGCCTCGCCCGCCGCCAGCGAGCGCTCGGGCGCGTCGCGCAGCCGCAGCGCGACCGCTCCCTCCGCCACCTGGACCGAGCGCGTCCGCCCATCGTGCGCCGTCACCTCGAACCGCGTCCCGCGCACCTCGAGCTCGCCGTCGGGCAGATCGACCAGGCAGCGCTCGCCCGGCTCCTGATGGCGCACGGACAGCGCGATCGTCCCTTCCTCGAGCCGCACCCGCTCGGTCCCCCCGTCGCGCTTCTGATCCCACCGGGCGCCGGGCCGTCCGTCGACCGAGGCCGAGAACGCGGAGACACCCGGCGCGCTCGCCACGGGCGCCACCCGTACCGGCGCCACGGGCGCCTGGCGGTGCGTGAGAATCGCACCCATCGAAGCGGCCGCCGCGAACGCAAGCGCGGGCAGCAGCCAGCGGACCCGCGGAAGCGAGGACGCCCCCGCCGCGGCCTTGCGCAGCAGCTGCATGCGCACGCGGCGCACGCGCACCTCGTCGAGCTTCGGGCCCGGGAGCGCCCGGCCCAGCGCGACGATGCGCGCGTCGCCCGCGAAGCGGTCACGGCACTCGGAGCAAGTCGCGCGGTGGCGCTCGTGCGACTCCGCGTCCTTGCGCGAGAGCGCGCCCTCGCGCAGCGCGTCGACCTGCCAGATGCGGTCGCACTCGCGCTTCATCGGTCACCTCGGGCGAGCACCTGGCGAAGCTCGCGCTTGGCGTGGAACAGGCGGGTCCGGACGGTGCCCGCCGGGACGCGCAGCGCGTGCGCCACCTCCGCCATGGAGAGACCCTCGAGCTCGACCAGGACGAACGCCTCGCGCTTCTTCCACGGCAGCCGCGCCAGCGCGCGCTCGAAGGCGCGCAGCTCCTCGCGCGCCCCGGCCTCGCGCTCCGGATCGGCGGTCGTCGTCGTCGGTGTCATCTCGCCGAAGGACGCGATGCGACGGAGCAGCCGCGCGACGCCCCGCCGCTGCCGGGCCGCGAGCCCGACGGCGATGCCGCACAGCCAGGCGCGGCACGAGTCGCGCCCGTCGAACACGGTCGCCAGACGCGGCAGCGCGAGGAACGTCGCCTGCACGATGTCGTCGACCTCGCCGGAGCCGTCGGTCATCCGGTGGACCAGGCGCCAGATGTCGGCGTGGTACCGGTCGTAGAGGTCGCCCAGCGCGCCGAGATCGCCGGACGCGACCGCCGACAGCAGCTCCGCGTCGGGGCGCGCTTCGCGCCCCGCGTGCCGGGGCAAGGGTGCGGGGGCGGCCCTCACGGCACGTCCCAGACCACGCCGGCGCCGAGGCCGGCGGTCCACGTGGGCAGCGGCGGCAGCGTCGGGATCACGCGCGTCGGATCGGTGAGCGTCAGCGGAGACAGCTCGGCGTCGAGGAGGAGCGCCGGGCGCAGGTGCCCGCCGACGGGGACGACGACGCGCGCCAGCGACTGCACCCGGAACTCGTTGGACGTCCCGCCCTCGCCGTCGACGGGGTTGTTCCCCTCCTCGGTCACGACCACCACCTCGGGCGTGATGGCGACGTCGAGCGCGAGCTCGCCGAGGTGCAGGCGCCGGCCGAACCCGAAGCCCACCGCGATCTCGTCGTAGGACCACCCGGGGATGCGGGCGCCGATGGTGCGCTCGCCGATCACCGAGTAGCGCCCGCTGGCGAGGACGAGCCAGTCCTGCACGCGTAGCTCGAAGCGCACCGCCAGCTCGCCCAGCGCCACCGGCGTGGGCCAGCCCACGCGCGCGTCGACGGCGGGCGCGACGTGGAAACCGACGGCGCGGGTCGGCGGCTCCTTCGTCGCCGCCGCCGGTCTGTGGTCGAGCGGAGGGACGTCGTCGGGGTCGGGCGCACGCGCCGCAGGCAGCGGCTCGCCGGGGATCGTCGCCAGCAGACCGAGCACGACCGGGCGCAGCGCCCCCGGCGTCGCTAGCGCGCGCTCGGCCTGCCGGCCGTCGGCCGTCGCCACGAGCAGGTGAGCCCCGTCGCCCGGGGCCGGCTCGACGACCACGGTCGTGCTCGAGCACGCGGCGGGATCGAGGCGCGCCAGCTCGCCGCGCAGCGCGTCCACGGCGTCGCGCCAGGGAGCGGGCAGCCCGCCGCGCTCGACGAGGCGCACCGACGTGCATCCGCCGTCGGCCGCTCGGGCGACCCCTTCCAGGCACAGCAGCGTCGTTGCCAAGGCCAGCACCTGGACCACCCTGCCATGTCCTCCACGAGATGCCTCCCTGTTCACGAGGGCGGTCTTGTCACCACGGCGGAACATTGCACCGGGCGGGTTACGAAGCGCGCCGGTGATTGCACGCGAATGAACGCGCGGCGGGGTCGTGGAAGACATCGGCGTCATGACATCTACAAGAAGCGGGTGGGTGGGTCTGCTGGTGGCGGCCATCGCGTGCGGTGGCACGAGCAGCACCGGGATCACGGACGGGGGCGGCGGCGGTGACTCGGGTAGCTCGTCTGGCGGCGGCAGCGGCGGCAGCAGCAGCGGCAGCGACGGCGGCGGCGGCACGACCATCAGCGGCTCGGGGGACGGAACGCCGTTCACCAACGCAGCGACGGCCCTGTGGCTCGGCGCACCGGACAGCGCGGCGACGACGGTGGTCTACGTCTTCTCGAATCCCGTCCAATGCTCCGACCTGGCGACCCCGGGCTGGGACAAGCGCATCACCGACAAGACGCAGTTCCTGGAGATGAAGATGTTCGGCACCGCGCCGGCCACGTTCACCGTGACCACCTCGGTGACGCCGGCGCCGGGCGAGGCCTCGGTGAACTACACGCTCTCGTCGCAGACGGCGACGCCGGTGGAGACGGGCGGCACCGGCGGGACGGTCGTGCTCACCACGGTCAACGCCAGCACCGATGTCACCGGCACCTTCGACCTCCAGTTCGGCACCAACAAGCTCACCGGCACCTACGACGCCACTTACTGCCCCGGAGGCCACGAACCGTGAAGCGTCTCGTCCTTGCATCCCTCCTCGTAGCGGTCGCCTGCAGCAGCAAGAGCTCCGGCTCGGGGGGCACGCCCCAGGGCGGGGGCGTCGTGCCGGCCGACCTGCGCGACGTGGAGCGCGACGGCGAGGGCCTCGTGTCGACCACCTTCGGCCCGTTCCCCGATCGCACCCCCGACTGGGCGCGCGCGACGGGCGTGCTCTCGCTGCTCGAGCAGGTCTGGGGGCGCGCCAAGAGCGCGAACCCGGGGCTGCCGAGCGCCCAGGTGCAGGCGGTCGACCAGGCCATCGCCACCTTGCACACCGCCATCGGCGCGAGCGATCAGCAGTCGGCGGCCTATGCGTCGAACGCCATCGGCCTCGCCGTGCCCGAGCTCTTCGACTACTTCCACCCTGACGCGCCCATCGGCGTCGTCCGCATGGACGCGATGTTCCGGCAGGTGGGGCTCGACGGGCACTTCAAGAAGCTCGCCGACGCGGCCAGCGACGTGGCGTCGCTCAAGAGCGACTGGGGCAACACCAGGGGTCCCGTCGGGGGCAAGGTCCCCACCTGCCATCGCGTGGGGGGTACGGCGACGGTGAACGGCGACATCGATCAGTCGCTCGCCAACCTCGACGCGGCCATCGGCGCGAGCGACGGAGCCACCATGGAGAAGGAGAGCGAGAACGGCGCGCTCGAGATCGACACGCTCGAGCTGCTCTTCGACTGCCCGCCGGACAACGTCACCCCCGATCACGGCCTCGGCGCGAAGTGCACCGACGGCACGCAGTGCGACACGGGTCAGGTGTGCGACACGGCCAACGCCGGTGGCAAGTGCGCGCCCGATCCCTCGAACAAGATCGGCACGCCCTGCACGACCACCATCGACTGCGGCAGCGACGGACGCGCCGCCTGCCAGACCGCCGCGGGCGACAACTACAAGGGCGGCTACTGCTTCATGGAGCCCTGCGACGACATCCAGACCTGCCCGCCCGGCGGCACGTGCGTGGCCCTCGGCGGCGAGACCCCCGGATGCTTCAAGGCCTGCGCCGCCGACGCCGACTGCCGCGTGTCGGAGGGATACGTCTGTCAGCTCTTCGTGACGACCCCGCCCACCGGCTTCGGCCCCTCCGACCACGCGTGCGCCTTCGCCTGCACGCGCGATCCGGACTGCCAGCAGCCGCTCAAGTGCAACGTCGCCACCGGCAAGTGCTCTCCATGAGCGGTGCGCTCGCGCGGCGGGCGTTCTTGCGCATGGCGGGGGGTGCGGCGGCGTGCGCGTGCAGCGCGTCGAACGCGCCCGCGTCCGCGCCGAGCTGCGCCACGGACGGGACCGGGCCGGGCCTGAGCTACTGCCTCATCGCCAGCAAGAAGCTGCGCGTCCCCGGCGGCGCGCGCATCGGTCCCGGCCAAGTCGTGATGGCGGTGCTCGACGACAACACCGCGGGGATCCTGGCGCGCGACGCGAAGGGGCTCTACGCGCTGAGCGCGACGTGCACCCACGCCTGCTGCACCGTCAACGTGTGCGTCGACGCCGCCTGCGCCGCCCCGGTGACCACGCCTGCGCCCTGCGCCTCGCCCGCCGTGCTCACGCTGCCCGCGGGCGCGCCGGCATTCCTCTGCCCCTGCCACGGGAGCGAGTACCAGGCCGACGGCACCGTCGTCCGCGGGCCGGCGCCCAAGGCGCTGCCGTCGCTCGCCGTCGAGGTCGACGGCGACGACGCGCTGATCGACATGTCGCGCACGGTCGAGCCGACCGCGCGGGTGGGGTAGGGCGCGACGGCCGCCGGGAGCGGTCACGTCCTCTTCGGGATCGAGTGCTCCCAGTCGGCCAGCAGCGCGCGCACCGCCGCGATGAACGCCAGCGGCTGATCGAGGATGAGGTGGTGATGCGCCTCGGGGATCTCCACCAGCGGCGCGGTGCGGTTCAGGAGCTCCATCATGTACTCGCCCGTCTCCGGCGGCACGACGACGCTCTTCTCGCCGCGCAGCAGCGCGACGCGGCAGCGCGTGCTCGCGAGGTAGTCGCTCATCTTCTCCAGGGAGAACTTGATGAACACGTGCGGGTCGAACTTCCAGGTGAAACCGCCTGCCACCGCCCGCAGCGACGTGCGCGCGAGGTGCTCGACGATGAACGCGTTCTCGCACGGCTGCGGCGGGACCAGGCGGAAGTGCGCCAGCGCTTCCTCGACCGTCGGATACACCTTGGGATTGCGGAAGCTCTTGCCGGCCCCGCCCTCCTGGCTCTCCGGATCGGGCCTGCGCACCGGGGCGTCGACGATCACCGCGCCCGCGAGCGCGTCGCCGTACACCGAGGCGGCGACGATGCCCACCAGACCCCCCATGCTGTGCCCCACCAGCACCGGCGCCGCCACGAAGCGCGCGTCGGCGATGACCCCGAGCACCTCGTCGGCCCACTGACGTCGCGGGTACTCGCTGCGGCGACCGCTCTCCCCGTGGCCGCTCAGGTCGAGGGCCACGACGTCGTACTGTCGGGTGAGCATCGGCGCGAGGAACGACCACCATTCGGCGTGCGCGGCGCCCCCGTGCACCAGGATGAGCCCCGGCCGGCCGCCGTCGCCCCAGCGCAGGTAGTGGATCCGGCAGCCGGCCACCTCGACGACGTGGTCGGTGCGCGGCGCGGCCAGCGCCTGATGAAACCACGCCGGCGCGCCGCGAAGCGGATCCAACCGGCACACTCTACTACTGTTCGACGCAGTAGAGCGGCGCGGTCAGATCGCAGATGCCCGAGGAGGTCGCGAAGCTCGACCAGTACGCGGTGGTCGCGGTCGTCTCGCCCAGGACGGCGTTGTCGAGCTGCGACGCGGAGCTCCAGTTCTTGCAGCTGTAGCTGGGCTGCGCGAGCGTCCCGTCCGCGTTGGTGTTGGTCCAGGCGCACGCCAGGCCGAAGCACGCCTGGCTGGAGGCGGAGCCGGCGGACGGGGCGCCGTTCTGCTCGGTCCTGTCGATGGAGTGAAGGAGCGTGCCGCTCGCCAGCCCGGTCCAGTCGTTCGCGACCACCGTGCCGTCGACCAGCACGTACGCCCCGGACGAGTGCGTCAGACGCGCCGCCGCCGTCCCCGTGCCGTCGCTCAGCCACGCCGCGAAGATGCCGCTCAGGCTCGCCGCGGCAGCCAGCGTCTGGCACTTGGCGTCCGCCCCGCCGAGCCCACCGAGGTTGCCGGCGTAGAGCACGCTGCTGACGAAGATCGTCTTCTGGCCGAGGACGCTGCCGTCGGTGGTGACGCCGGTGCTCGTGTCGTTCGCGGCGTCGAGGACGCTGCCTGCGCCCCCGGCGCCGCCGTCGTCGCCGCCTCCGCCTTCGGCGCCAGCCCCATCGTCGTGGGTGCTCCCGCCGCCGTCGCCCGCCGTCGCGCCGTCCACCGGGCTCGCGGCATCACCGCCCGGTGCGCCGGCGCCTCCACCGCCGGAGCTCCCGACGTCGTAGCCTGCGCCGGCCGTGGCGCAGCCCGACGCCCAGAGCGCGCCGGACACGCAGGTCACGGCCATGAAGCCCACCGCTCGGCCCGAAGACATGGCCGGCCGCCGAGCAAGGAGCGCACCACGTAGCGGGACGACGAATGCGCGGACTTCGCGTCCGGGCCGTTGCGCACCGAGCGCAACGCCGCTGTCGCGCGCACGCGCACCGCGCGCAACACCCGCGCACCGCGAGCAACCGCGCAACACCCGCGCAAGGCACGACGGTTTCTTGGGGTTCCCGGGCAGGGCAGGGGATGATCGTCGTCGCATGAGCGAGGGCACGTCGTCGAAGACCGTCGCCGAGATGATCGCCGACGCCTTGCGCGAGGCCGGCCTGCTGACCGCCGTCTTCGGATGGCTGGACCGGACCATCCAGGGCGAGCCGTTCTGGGGCCCGTGGGGGTGGACCGTCCTCGGGCTTTCGCTCCTCTTGTTCGCGGGGGGCGCCGTCCTCGAGGTGCTGCGCTCGCCGGCGGCGGGATGAGGGCGCGATGACCCACCACCTCCTGCGCCTGGCGGCCTTCTTCGCGCTGCTCTTCCTGGTCGGCCTCTTCGCAGCGCTGCGCGAGCGCCGCGCGAAGCTCGAGCGGCGGCGCTGACGCCGCGACGCGCACCGGCGTTCCACCTGGCGGATGCGGGGTTCTCGGGGTGAAGGCTGGCGCACGTCTCCCGGGAGAAATCGGCCCCGTCGCTGGAGAAGCCTCGATCGGGGCGACGCCGGAGCCCGCTTCTCCCGGAGCATGGCGCAAGCTCCGCGGAGCTTGGCGCATCGGTGGCGCAGTGAAGGGCCTTTCCCTGCCTCCCAGGGCGCTTGTTCCCACGGAATGGCGCAGGGCCCGCAGGGTGATGAGACATGCTCCCGAGGTCTTGGCGCATTTCAATGCGACCAATGCGCCAAGTTCCCACGGCGGACGCGGTGGTTCCGGCGGAATGTCTCACTCGATGCGCCACCGTGGCGCATTTCTCGCGGAGTGGTGCGCCATAGGCTCCTGAACAGGAGACATGCGCCGGGGGAAACCGCGTCTTCCCTGCTTCCCATCTCCCTTTCTGCCGCAGCGGTGCGCCACGGAGCGACACCCGGCGCCCTCGCTCCGCGACCCGTGCGCCACGGCGCGCGCGGGTCGACCCTTGCTCGCACGCGGCGCCGGTTCACACCGGGCACGGCGAGTCGTTCGCCTGCCACACGCCCCCGTCGCACGCGACGCCCATGCCGCCGCAGTAGCCACCGCACCTCTGTCCGGGTTGCGTGCACGCGCCTCCGGGCGCCGGAGTGGGGTAGGGGCAGCCCGGCGTCACCGGCATGCAGTACCAGCCGAGCGGCATGGCCGGGCCGCCGATGCCGTTCGAGCACTGGCAGACGCCCTGCGGATACCAGCAGTCGGTACCCTGGAGCGACGTCGGGCACGGCGGCACGCCCGGGGACGCGTCGCCGACCGGGAAGGGAGGACACTGACTCGACAGACAGGTGCTCGCGGGTCCGGTGAGGCTCCAGCCGCCGGCGGTGCAAGCGGCGATCCGCACGCACTCCTCGAACACGTTCGTCCCGTACTGGCACGCGAACCCCGCCGCGGGACACTCCGAGCCTTGCACCGGTGCATTCCCCGGACAGGCTGGAGCGGCGCCTGTGGCCGAGTCCTGCGAGGCCGCGTCGAGACCGGAGTCGGAGGACGCCGAGTCCGCACCGGGGAGCTCCGAATCGGAGCCGGAGTCCGTCGACGTCGAGGCCTGATCGGCCTTCCCGCCGCAAGCGGCGAGCAGCACGCCGAGCAATGCAGCGAGGGGGTCGCGTCGCGTCATTCGAGTCGGTCGCAGCAAGATCTTCTCCAGCCCTCGACTCGGAGATTCTCGCGCCGCTCCGCCGCCCGCCACGTGCGCCGTGTGCCAACCCGCGACATCCCATGCCCTCGGCGGCAGGCCGGCCTCGCGTCCATCGCTGCCGCACCGCGGCATTCCCCGCCCGACGTCCCTGCGGGCGCTCCCCGCGGAGTCCCGCTGTTGCACTCGCGCGGGCGCGGTTAGCATCGACGCCCCGGAGGCGAACCAATGTCAGCGAAGAGGAAGCAGAAGAAGGCAGCACCGAAGAAGGCAGCCGCGAAAAGGCCGGCCGCGAAGAAGGCGCCGGCGCGCAAGGCGGCGAAGAAGCCGGCGGCGCGCAAGGCCGCCGCCGCGAAGGCCGTGCCCAAGGGGCCGGCGCACCAGGTGGTGCACTGGGAGATCCAGTCGCGCTCTCCCGGGCAGCTGCACGCGTTCTACCGCGACGTGTTCGACTGGAAGGTCGACGCGAACAACCCGATGAACTA
>DATBQU010000275.1:0-8174 GCA_036560665.1 Polyangiaceae bacterium | reverse complement strand
CGCAAGCTCGCGCGGGGGGAGATCGCCGGCGTGCGGTCGGCGCTGCGGTCCACGACCGACGCCCTGCGGCCCGGTCTCGCCTCGAGCGCGGCCTCCGCAGCCTCCGCGGCGAGCTCCCCCTCGGCATCGCCCTCGGCGCCGGCCTCCGAGCCCGCCGCCGGCCCGTACGCGACGACGCAGCTGCCGGAGGCGCCGCCCGTGGTCGTCGAGCGCGAGCGCGAGTACCCCCGCGAGGGGGCCGATTCGTACGGCGCCCTGCCCGACACCGCCATCGTCTACGACGACGCGCTGCCCGCGTCGCCGCTGGCCGACGATCCACTCTACGCGTCGGGGTCGCCCTCGTGACCGCCGCCGCCCCTGCCCCGCCGGCCTCCGAGCCGGCCGCCGACGCACCGACGCCCGAGCGCGACGTGCGGATGACCATCTGGGAGCACCTCGAGGAGCTCCGCCGTCGCGTCATCAAGGCGGCGCTCGGCGTCATCGTCACCACCGTGGTGGCGTGGTGCTTCCGCACGCAGCTGCTGGCGTGGCTGGTGGCCCCCTACCAGCACACGTGGATGAACAAGTTCAACAAGCCGCTCGTCCTGCAGACGCTGGCGCCGGCGGACGCGTTCCTCGGCTACCTCGAGCTCTCGCTGACCGCCGGCGTGGTGGGCGCGGCGCCCGTCATCTTCTACCAGCTGTGGTCCTTCATCAGCCCCGGCCTCTACAAGAAGGAGAAGCGGCTCATCTACCCCTTCGTCTTCCTGTCGACCACGCTGTTCCTGTCCGGCGTCGCCTTCGCGTACTACGTCGCGTTTCCCTTCACGTTCAACTACTTCCTGTCGCTGCTCGGTCAGGTGCGCGAGGGCGTGGAGCTCACGCAGATCGTGACGCTCGAGTTCTTCCTCGACTTCTCGACGCGCTTTCTCCTCGCGTTCGGGGCGGTCTTCGAGCTGCCCATCTTCATCGCGTTCCTGGTGCTGGCGAACATCGTCACGCCCCGGCAGCTGCTGAAGTTCGGGCGCTGGGCGACGGTCCTGGCGTTCGCGCTCGGCGCGGTGGTCACCCCGGGTCCCGAGGTGACCAGCCAGATCGCGGTGAGCGGCGCGCTGATCGCCCTGTATTTCCTGTCGATCCCCATCGCCTTCCTCCTCAAGCCGCGCGCGAAGGCCCCCGAGGACGCCGCGAAAACGTGACCCTCCGGCGCAACCGGAGGCTCGCCCCGGTCGAAAGAGGGGCGGACCATGATCGAGCCCCTGCGCTTCGGGCCGGACGACCCCCGTGTCCGCCCCCTCAACGACCGGCCCGTCGCCCCGCGCGGCGACTACGTCCTCTACCGGATGCAGGTCTTCCGGCGCGGCGCCGACAACGCCGCCCTGGCGTATGCCCTCGAGCGCGCCAACGAGCTCGGCGTCCCCTGCCTGGTCCACGAGGAGCTTCGCCCGGACGCCCCTCATGCGAGCGACCGACTCCATGCCTTCGTGCTCGAGGGGGCGCGCGACACGGCGGCGAGCCTCGCCGGGCGGGGCATCGCGCACGCCTTCTTCCTGCCGCGCACGACGGCGCAGGCGCGCGGCGTGCTGGCGAAGCTGGCGGCACGGGCACGCCTGGTGGTGTCCGACGACTCCCCGTGCTCTCCCGTGCCCGAGAAGAACGCGGCGGCGGCGGCGCGCGCGCCCTGCGCGTACGTCGTGGTGGACGACTGCGCGGTCGTGCCGCTGGCTCTCCTGGTCACGCCCGCGACGAGCGCGCGTGCGCTCCGCCCGCGGCTGGAGCGTGCGCTCGATGTCTGGCTCCGGCCGCTGCAGGAGCCCGCTCCGCGCGTCGCTCCACCGGCGCGTCTCGACCTTCCCTTCGACCCGGTGGACCTCACCCTCGCCCAGCCGCGCGCGCTCGCGGCGGCGTGCGAGGTGGATCACGGCGTCCCTCCCGTGGACGGCACGCCGGGCGGATCCGTCGAGGCCGAGCGGCGCCTGCGGGCGTTCGCGCGAGGGCCGCTGCGCAGCTACGACCGCGACCGCAACGATCCGTCGCGCGAGGCGACGAGCGGCCTGTCCCCCTACCTGTGCTCCGGCATGGTGAGCGCCCGGCGCGTCGCGCTCGAGGCGCGCGAATGGGGCGATGGCGAGAGCCTCGAGGCGTTCCTCGGGCAGCTCCTGGTGCAACGCGCTCTCGCCTTCCACTTCGCGCGGACGCGCGCGGACCACGCGCGGTGGAGCGCCATCCCGGCCTGGGCACGCGCCACCCTCGAGGGCCACCAGGGCGACCCCCGCCACGCCGACCTGCCGCCCGAAGAGCTGGAGCTGGCGCGCTCGCCCGACGCGCTGTGGAATGCCTCGATGCACGAGCTGCGCGCGCGCGGCACGGTGCAGCCGTACGCGCGGATGCTGTGGGGGAAGCTGCCCCTGTCCTGGATGCGCCGCCCGGAGGACGCTCACGCGGCGCTCGTTCACCTCAACGACCGGTGGGCTCTCGACGGCCGCGATCCCGGTGGGTACGCGGGCGTGGCGTGGTGCTTCGGCCTGCACGACCGCCCGTGGCCCGAGCGCCCCATCTTCGGCGCGGTGCGGACGATGACGAGCGCGAGCGCGCGACGGAAGCTCGACTTCGAGGATTACGTCGCGCGCTGGAGCTGAGAGCCGCGGCTCACTCCGGCGCCGAGGACGCCGGGACGGGCAGGCGACGGGCGTCGAGCCACAGACCCTCGATGTCGTAGAGCTGACGGGACTCGTCCTGGAAGACGTGCACGACGACGTCGCCGAAGTCCATGAGCACCCAGGCGCCGTGATGCAGGCCCTCGACGGCGACGGGGCGCACGCCCTTCTTGCGCAGCGCCTCTTCGATCCCCTGCGCGAGCGCCTGCGCGTGCCGGTCGCTGCGGCCGGTCATGATGACCAGGAAGTCGGCGTAGTCGACCCTGCCCGCCACGTCGAGGATCTCCAGGCCCACCGCCTTCTTGTCGAGCGCGGCGATGGCGACGGCGGTGGCCGTCTCGCGCGCGCCGTCGGTGGCGACGCTCCAGCTGCCACCGCGCTCCGGCATCTGCAGCTCGTTCGCCGGGCGCGCCTTGCGCAGGCCACGTGCGCCGGCCCGCGGCGGGGCGCCTCGGGGCGCAGCCGCTCGCGGCACCCGCGGCACCCCGCGCGGCGCCTTGGTCCTCGGCTTGCCGGGCCCGCTCTCGAGCACCTTCTCGTGCGAGCTCTTCATCCGGGGGCGACCCCGTTCGCCCGGCCCCTGTCCGCCCCCGTGCTTCTTCGTCGTCAAGCCGGTCTCCTCGCGGGCGAGACTATCGCATCCGGCCCGGGCCGCCAGCACGCTTCCCGCGTCATCCGCGCGTCTGCCCCTCGCCGTCGAGCTGCCACTGGAACGTGGTCAACGCCTCGAGGCCCATCGCTCCTCGCCAGTGCAGCTTGCTCGTGGCGATGCCGATCTCCGCACCCAGCCCCAGCTCGCCGCCGTCGTGGAAGCGGGTGCTCGCGTTGACCACCACGCACGCGGCGTCGACCTCCTGGCGCCATCGCGCGGCGTGCGCCGCGTCCCGCGTGCAGATGGCCTCGGTGTGCCCCGAGCCGTGGCGGGCGACGTGGTCGAGCGCGGCGTCGAGGCCGTCGACGACGCGGACGGCCAGGATGCGATCGAGGTACTCGCGGCCCCAGTCGTCCGGGCCGGCCGCCTTCGCCTCGGGCACCAGGGCCCGCGTGCGCTCGCACCCGCGCAGCTCGCACCCTCCGTCGAGCAGGGCGCGCGCGATCGGCGGCAGCAGGCGCCCCGCGTCCTGCGCGTCGACCAGCAAGCACTCCAGGGCGTTGCACACACCCGGCCGGCGGAGCTTGCCGTCGACGGCCAGGCGCGCGGCGACCTCCACGTCGGCGCCGGAGTCGACGAAGAGGTGGCAGACGCCCCTGGCGTGGGCGATGACCGGCACCCGCGCGTTCTCCTGGACGAAGCGGATGAGCGCCTCACCGCCGCGCGGAATGGCCAGATCGACCGTCCCGGTCTGCTGCAGGAGCACGCGGATGGAGTCGCGATCGCCGGGAGGGAGCAGCTGCACGGCGTCGCGGGGCAGCGAGGCGCGCTCCAGCGCGTCGGCCACGACGCCGACGATCGCGGCGTTGGAGCGCGACGCCTCCGAGCCGCCGCGCAGCACCACCGCGTTGCCGGCCTTGACGCAGAGCGCGCTGGCCTCCGCCGTCACGTTGGGGCGCGCCTCGTAGATCATGGCGATGACCCCGATGGGGACGCGGACGCGCCGCACGCGCAGGCCGTTCGGGCGCCGCGCGTCGGACAGCACGGCGCCCACCGGATCGTCGAGGCCGGCGATCTGCTCGACGGCGTCCGCCATCTGCTCGACGCGCCGGGGATCGAGGGCGAGCCGGTCGAGGAGCGCGCCGGAGGTGCCCCGGGCCCGGGCGTCCTCCACGTCGTCGGCGCTGGCCGAGAGGATGTCGGCGGTGCGCGCGCGCAGCCCTGCGGCGATGGCGCGCAGGGCCGCGTCCTTGGCCGCCCGGTCGCGCGGGGCCAGCGTGTGCGCGGCGGCGCGGGCGCGCCGGCAGAGTGCGGGGACGTCGACCATCCAGCCCCACGCTCTAGCACGCCGCGCGCGACCGGGGTCGCGGTGGCCTCGCGGCTCAGTCGCTCGTCGCGTCGCCCGTCGAGCCGGTGTCACCCGACGAGCCGGAGTCGTTTCCGCCGCCGCCGCCGTCGTGCCCGAAGCCGCCGTCGTGCGGAGGACGTCCGCCGTCGCCCTGGCGACCGCCGAAGTTGGCGGAGCCGTTCTGCGAGGTCGGCGTCAGCGATCGCAGGTACACCACCATGGCTTGCTGATCGGTGCCCTGGATGTCGTCCCAGTGGTGGAACTGCTGCCACGCCGAGTACGGCAAGATGTTGGGGTCGAAGTAGCCGCCGTCCGGCACGTTGCCCTGGATGATCCCGATCAGATCCTGATCGCTGAAGCCGCCGGTCTGCTCCGGCGTGTGCGCGATGTCGTTGAAGCCCGTCGACGTCGCGGTGGGTCCGTGGCAGTTCGTGCATGCCGGTCCCGCATCGGGACACCCGCCCTCCGGCACCCGGTGGCCGAGCCCCACGCACCCCGGATAGAAGGGCACGTTGCTATTGTAGCGCGCGTTGCCGGCCGTCCACTGGTCCGTCGTCGCAGCCGACACCGTGAGCGTGGATTGCCCGCACAGACCGCCCGCCTGCGCGGTGACGGTCACCGTGCCCGACTTGAGCATGGTGAGCATGATGCCGCCGGTATCGGTGTCCTGGGCCATGCTGGCGACCGTGGGGTCCGAGACCGTCCACTGCACGATGCTGGGATCGGACAGCCCGTTGACGATGGCAGGGATCTGGTAGGTGTGCGCGCTCTCGTACGCCGAGTACATCGGTGCGAAGACGACCTCGAGCGCATTGGAGGTGCATGCGCCGCCCCCCTCCGGGCTGCCTCCGTTGTTGCCTGTCGTCGTCGACGAGCACGCCGCCAGCGCGGCGACGGCGCACGAGACACCGGCGAGGACTCCGATCACGATCGCCTTCCGCGAAAACACGACTGCCATGGCTGCTCCCTTTCCCGAACCGAAAAGACCGTCGCAACCTAGCGGCGCGGCGTGAGGCGACCGAAGCGAAATAACTTTTCCGCGCCACGGGATTGCGCGTGCCCGCACGTCACGACACGCGAGAAAATAAGGGGGGCATGCGACGTTTTGGAAATCTTCCGCGTCACGGTGTGCCGACGAAGAGACGCTCGACGGATTCACTTCTTCGATGCGCGCGCATCTCGCGCTGCACACCTTCGACGCCGACACACGGCACGCGGAAACTTGCACTTGCCTGCCGCGCCGGCGCCTTGCGACGCTCCCTGCCCTGGTCGATGTCTCCCGCTCCTCCGCGCCTGCCCGCGCTCTCGCAGTGGAGCCTGCGACTCGCCGTCGTCGTCTCCGCGCTCGCGTGCGCTGCGACGCTCTGGTTTGCGCTGGCCACGCTCGCCACGCGCCCGCTCGACGGCTCGGAGGGCAACCTCGTCTTCGACGCGGCGCGCATCCGCTCCGGCCTCCGTCTCTACGTCGATCCGCTGGTCGGTGCGTGGGACTACGGGCCGGTCCCGTCGCGCTACTACGTGCTCTACACGCCGTTCTGGAGCGCGCTCGTCGCCTGCCTGCCGGCGACGAGCGCCTCGGTGCTCTCGCGCGCCATCGCCACGGGTGCCTGGTTCGGCCTTCTGGCGGGCGCCGCGCTCGGCGCGCGCCCCGACCATCGCCTCGCCGCCATCGCTGGCGCGCTGTTCCTCGGGGGCGCGTACCCCCTCGCCCTCTTCGGAGCGTCCGGCCGGCCGGACGCCCTGGCCGTCCTCCTGGCGGGAGTGGCTATGGTCCGGATCGCGCGAAGGGGGCGCGTCGGCGCGCTGGAGGCGACGCTCCTCGTGCTGGGCGCCTTCGTCAAGCCGAACGTCTTCGCCGCGGGCCTGGGCGCGCTCGGGGCCGAGGCCTGGTCGAGGCGCCTGAAGGCATGGCCCGCCCTCGTCGCGGGGGCTGCCACCGCGCTGACGTGCGCGTGCGCGCTCCATCTGGCAAGCGGCGGCGCGTGGCTCGAGCACCTCGCGCGGTCGACGGAGACCTCGATGAGCATCCGCCTCTGGATCGAGCAGATGCAGTCGCGCGCGCCCTTCTTCGCGCTCCCCCTCGCCTTCGCAGCCTGGTGCGCCTGGCGTGCCCGCGCGCACGTGACGCTCGCTGCGCTGCTGACGAGCGTCACCTGGACGCTCGTCTCGCTCGCCAAGATCGGCAGCGCCAGCAACTACTGGATGGAGCCGTGCGTCGCCGGCCTGGCCATCGTGGCGGGGACGGGGCTGCCGAGGACGGGGCGCGTGCTGCGCGTCGTCGCCGGACCCCTCGCGCTCGCGCAGACGCTGTGGACCGGAGTGGCGGCGGTGCGAAGCTCGTGGGAGGCCGTCACCACGGCGCCCCGACGGCGCGCGGCGGTCCTGGCGGCGCGCGCGGCGTGCGGCGCCTCCGCAGACGACGTGGTGATCGCCGACGAGCCGGGGCTCGAGGTGATGATCGACGGGCGTCTGATCCAGCAGCCGGTGGAGGTGGTGCATCTGGTGCGCCTGGGTCGGTACCCCCGGGCCCTGTGGCAGGCGGACGTCGAGCGGCCCCAGGTGCGCTGCCTGGTGATGCAGGACGACCTTCTCGGGCGGCCGCTCGATCGCGTCGACGTCGAGCACGATCTGTTCGATCCGGAGATGCGCCGCGCGCTGAGCGGTCGATTCGCGCTCGCCTCGTCGCAGGACGGCGTCCGCGTGTACCGCGCCGTGCGCTAGAGGGCGTGGTCAGACCCTGGTGGGCCTGCCGGTGCGCCAGCGGGCGGCCTGCACCAGCGCCGGCAGCCGCCGCATCAGCTCCTCCCCCTTGGCCATGAAGCGAACGAAGCCGAAGCTCCGCACGCCCTCCAGCTCCGCCAGGCTCGCGTGCGAGCTGGTGGCCACCACCAGACACCGGCCCACCAGGCTCCTCGCGGCGAGCTGGCGGCACAGCTCCACTCCGCTCGTACCCGGCAGGTGCAGATCCACGACGAGCAGATCGGCAGCGCGATCCTGCATCAGCGCGAGCGCGGTCCGGCCGTCGCCCGCGATCCGCACGTCTGCCTCCGGCGCGGTGGTGGTCACCAGCGAGGCGATGATCGCCGCGGTCGCCGCGTTGTCCTCGACGACCAGCACGGAGCACGCGGCCTGGTGGCGGCGCATCGCCTCCGGCCCCAGCCACCGCAGCTGCCAGGCCACTTCGTCCGTGCTCTGCGGCCTGTTCTTCGGGTCCTTGGCCAGCATCGCCTTCACCAGCGCCGCCAGGCGGGGCGGGGTGTCGGGTCGCAGCGCGCGCGGGTCGGGGATCGGCTCGGTCAGGTGCATGCCCATGACCGCCATCGCGCTGCGGTGGTCGTAGGGGACGGCGGTGGTGAGAAGCTCGTAGGCGACGACCCCCAGAGCATAGACGTCGACCAGGAACAGCTCTCCGGGCTGGACCGTGCACGCCGCCGTCTCCGGCGCCATGTAGTGAGGGGAGCCGAACGCCACGCCGTCATGGCGGATCTCCGACTCCGGTCGAAAGATGCCGAAGTCGGTGAGCACGATCCGCCCCGCGGGCGCGAGCATCACGTTGGCGGGCTTCACGTCGCAGTGGGCCATGCCGGCGTGATGGACC
>DATBQU010000274.1:0-14816 GCA_036560665.1 Polyangiaceae bacterium | reverse complement strand
CGTCGACGAGAACCTGCTGCGGATGATCTCCGACCTCGGCGGCGGTCGCTTCTACAAGGTGGCCGATCCGCAGTCGCTCCCGCGGGTCTTTACGCGCGAGACCGAGATGGTCAGCCGCTCCGCGGCGGTGGAGGAGTACTTCCAGCCCAAGCTCGTCACCCCCGCGGATTTCTTGCGCAGCATCGATCTGTCCACGGTGCCGAACCTCCACGGCTACGTCGCGACGAAGATGAAGCCGCCGCCGGCGCAGGAGATCCTGGAGAGCGAGCTCGCCGAGCCCATCCTGGCGCGCTGGCACGTCGGCCTGGGCTGGACGCTGGCGTGGACGAGCGACGTGAAGAACCTCTGGGCGGTCGAGTGGCTACGCTGGCCGCAGTGGGGGCAGTTCTGGGGGCAGCTCGTGCGCGAGCACATGCGGCAAAAGAAGCGTCAGGTATTCGACATGCGCGCGGAGATCGACCCGGCCACGGGGCACGTCCACGCCGTGCTCGACGCCATCGGCGGCGACGACCGCTTCGAGAACGGCCTGGACGCCAACCTGACCATCACCGGGCCCCAGCCGGGGGGCGAGACGCGCAAGGTGGCCATGCCGCAGACGGCCCCCGGCCGCTACGAGGCCGACTTCCCGCTCGACCGCTACGGGTCGTTCCTCATGCACGCGTCGCTCGAGAAGCAGGTGGAGGACGGCAGCGGCAACTTCAAGAGCGCCACCGTCGCCGAGAGCTTCGGCCACGTGACCAACCCGTATCCGCGCGAGTACCTCGCGCTCGCCCCCGACGTGCCCACCCTGGCGCAGGCCGCCGCGGCCACCGGCGGCGGGCTCGATCCGGCTCCTGTCGCCGTGTTCGACCCGGCCGGCGAGGTGATCCGCTACCACGAGGACCTCTGGTCGCGCTTCGTCGCCGCGGCCATCGCCCTGTTCCTGCTCGATCTGCTGGTGCGGCGGGTACGGCTGTTCGACCGCAAGAAGACCGCGAAGCCGAGCGCCAAGCGTGCGGCGGCCGCCGCCTAGCCAACAAATCACTACCGCGACCGACGGCGCCTGGGCTACGAGGCACAACCGCGTGAACGCCCGGAGCATCTGACCTCAGGCGCACTCCCTCCCCGAGCCGCACACCCCGTGACGACGACCGAGCCCCGCGACCTCGAGCCGATTCGCCAGCGTGACGACCTGTTCGTCCCGTTCCGGGAGGCGTGCAAGCCGAGGGCGGAGTGGCGCATCGGGCCGGAGGTCGAGAAGGCAGGCATCTTCGCGAGCACGCGCCTTCCTCTGCCCTACGAGGGGGAGCGCAGCATCACCAGTTTCCTCGAAGAGCTGGCGGCCAAGCACGGATGGAGGCCGGAGCGCGAGCACGACGGCGCTCCGGTCATCGCGCTGCTGCGCGGGGACGCGTCGGTCACCCTCGAGCCGGGCGGGCAGCTCGAGCTGTCCGGGGCGAAGGCCGAGACCATCCACGACGTCTGCGCCGAGCTGCGACAGCACATGCGCGAGATCGGCCCGCTGTCGCGCGCCATGGGCGTGCGCTGGCTGGGCGTCGGCTTTCACCCCTTCGCGCGTCGGGAGGACTTCGCCTGGGTGCCGAAGCAGCGCTACGGCATCATGCGCGAGTACCTGCCCACCCGCGGTGCGCATGCCCTGGACATGATGCTCCGCACCTGCACGGTGCAGGTGAACCTCGACTACGCCAGCGAGGCGGACGCGATGCGCAAGATGCGCGTCGCCCTGGCGCTCGCCCCGGCGACCACGGCCGTGTTCGCGAACAGCCCTTGGCTGGAGGGCAAGCCGCACGGCGGCCTGACCTACCGCGGCCGGGTGTGGCTCGACGTCGACCCCGATCGCAGCGGCCTGCTGCCCGCGCTGTGGAAGAAGGGCGCGGGCTTCGGCGACTACATCGAGTGGGCGCTCGACGTGCCGATGTTCATGTTCAAGCGTGACGGGCACAAGATCGTCAACACCGGGCAGACGTTCCGCGCCTTCTGGGAGGACGGCTTCCAGGGCCATCACCCGAACATGGACGACTGGAAGACCCACCTCAACACGCTCTTCCCCGAGGTGCGCCTCAAGAAGACCATCGAGATCCGCGGGGCGGACGCGCAGTCGACGGAGATGAAGTGCGCGCTGCCGGCGCTGTGGACGGGCCTCCTCTACGACGACGCGGCGCTGGCCGAGGCCGAGGCGCTGGTCGAGGAGTGGACGCACGACGAGGTGGCCGAGCTGCGGACGCGCGCCTGGAAGGACGGGCTGCGGGCGCAGTTCCGCGGAGCGCCGCTGGCCGTCGTGGCCGAGCGCATGATGGCCATCGCCGAGGGCGGCCTGATCCGTCGCCGGCGGCTCGACGGGCGAGGCAAGGACGAGAACGTGCACCTCGCGCGGCTGCGCCGGCTGGTGGGCGAGGGCCGGACGCCGGCCGACGTGCTGCTCGAGGGCATGGACCGCGAGAAGGACCCCGCCGCCGCCATGCTCGAGCGAGCGGCGCTGCACTGGGAGTAGCGACTCTACCCGGCGCTCTTCGCCGCGTCGACGAAGCGCTGCACCTTGCGCCGGTCCTTGACGCCCGGGGCGCTCTCGACGCCGCTGGCCACGTCCACGCACCAAGGACTTACCATGGCGACGGCGGCCGCCACGTTCTCCGGCGTGAGGCCGCCAGCGAGGACGAGCTTGCGCCGCTTCGCCAGCTCGACCACGAGCCTCCAGTCCAGCGCTTGCCCCGTCCCGCCGAGGGCCCCCTCCACGCGCGCGTCGACCATCACGTATTCGCCCGGCATCGCTCCGGCCAGCACCGCGTCGGCTGCGCCGCCCACGCGCACGGCCTTGTAGGCGTGCGGCAAGAGCGCCGCGACGTCGGCGGCGCTCTCGTCGCCGTGGAGCTGCAGGCAGCCTGCGCCGGTCCGGTCGCGCAGGGCGCGCATCGCATCCACGCTCATCCCGGCCACGACGGCCACGACCAGCGTTCGGCCCCCCACGGCGCGCGCGATGGCGGTCGCCGTGGCCTCATCCACCCGCCGCGGGCTCGAGGCCACGAGGTTGACGCCGACCGAGTCGACCCCCAGGTCGACGCAGGCGAGCGCGTCTTCCACGGTGGTGACGCCGCACACCTTCACCCGGGGGGGCAACGGCTAGGCCTCGATCTTGAGCAGCTCTTTCACCTTGGCGATCACCTGCGGCGCCTGGATGGGCTTGGTGATGTACGCGTTGGCGCCGAGCTGCAGCGCCCGCGAGCGGTCCTCGCTCGAGCCTTCGGTGGTGATGATGATGATGGGGACGTCCTTGTGCGTGGGATCGCTGCGCACGCGCTTGACCAGCTTGAGCCCATCCATGATGGGCATGTTGATGTCGGTGATGATGATGTCGAACCGGCCGCCGGCCAGCTTGCGCAGTCCGTCGACCCCGTCGTCGGCCTCGGTGACGCGCAGGTTCTTCACGCGCGACAGCGCCAGCACGAGGAGCTGCCGCATCATCGGCGAGTCCTCCACGACCAAGCAACTGAAGGGTGCGCTCATGAATGGGAGTCCCTGATCCGCGTTATAGGCGCTCGGAGTCGCTGGCGACAAATCCTACGCGCACATCGCGCGCAACGTTTCAGCCGACGGCAGGCGGCCATCGCCTTCCGTGTACAGGTAGGCGGCGACGATGGTGGCCCCCGCGTGGGCGCCGAGCAGCTTGAAGAGCTCGCGATCGACGGTGACGAAGCGCTTCTTCTGCTCGAGGAGCGCGTAGATCACGATGACCCCGACGTTGCGATCTTCGACGGCGAGCGGGATGCACGCGGCGGGGGGCGTGGTCACGTCGCCCTCGGCGATGTGCGGCACGCCGGTGAGGAACGTGCGCTCGATCACCGCCATCACCGGGTCGGCCGTGGCGCCGTCCTGCAGCGGCACCAGCTGGACGGCAGCGAGCTCGACCCCCTCGCTCACGACGGGCACCAGGCGGCGGGCGTCGTCGTCGGCGAAGTAGACGGCCAGCGAGCGGGCCCCGACCAGCTGCACCAGGAGCTCGCGGATGTGACGCATGACGGTACGGAGGCGCAGGGACAGATGGAGCTGAAAGCTTGCCACGTAGAGGTTGGCGAAGCTCTCCAGCTCCGATTCGACCTCGGCGAAGCGGTTGGTGATGCGTCCGGTGATCTCCTCTTGTTCGTGGACGGTAGAGAGCAGGCGCGACTTCTCCGTCTCCAGGGACTGGATCTTCTTGAGCAAGTCGCGCATGGCGCGATCGCTGGCCACCTGGGTCTTGAGCTCGGTGTTCTCCTCCTCCAGCTTGGCGATCTGCTCGCGAAGGCGACGGTTGTCGGCGACGAGCTCGTCGGTCAGCTCGGCGCCGCGCTTGAAGAAGGTCTGGAGGAAAGCGTCGCGCTTCTCCTTGAGCTCGGCGGCGACCGCCGCGCCCGGGCGGTCGCTCTTGCGCGGACCGCGGCCCTTCTTCTCCGTCATGAGGGCGAGAGTATCATCGATCTAGGCCAGCTGGCTGACCCACGCCGCGAGCTCGCCCACGAGCACGCGCGGCGCGCGGCGGAGGGTCGCGAGGTCGCGGCTGCCGGTGAGGAGCATGGCCGCGCGCAGCTCGGCCTCGACCGCGTCGAGCATGGCCATCGCCGCTGCTCGACCGCCTGCCGAGAGAGCGCGCAGGACCGGGCGGGCGATGCCGGCGGCCGTGGCGCCGAGCGCGACGGCGCGAGCCACGTCGAGGCCGGTGCCGATCCCACCGGTGGCGACGACCGTCTCGAAGCCCAGCGAGGGACGGGCCAGCAGGGCCACCGACGCCGCGGTGGGTACACCCCAGTCCCACAGCGCCTCGCCCAGGCCGCGCGCCCGCGCATCGCCGGCGGCCTCGGCGCGCATCGTCTCCACGCCGACCCACGAGGTGCCGCCCGCGCCGGACACGTCGACGTGCTTCACGCCGACGTCGCGCAGCCGCTGTCCCACGGCGGGAGAGATACCGCACCCGGTCTCCTTCACGACGACGGGCACCCCGAGGTCGCGCACCAAGCGCGCGATGGTGTCGATGCCGTGCCCGAAGTCGCGGTCCCCGCCGGGCTGCACCAGCTCCATGGCCGGATTGAGGTGGATGCACAGCGCATCGGCGCCTACCTCGTCCACGAGAACCCGCACCTCGCTGGTGGTCATGGCGCGTGCCTGCACCACGCCCACGTTGCCGAGCACGAGCGTCCCGGGCGCGCTCTGACGCACGCGGTAGGTGGCGCTCGTGCCGGGGCGCAAGTGCATCGCGCGCTGGCTGCCCAGGCCGAACCCATAGCCGCGCTCCTCGGCGATCCCCGCCAGCTCGCGATTGATGCGCCCGGCCTCGTCCGTGCCGCCGGTCATCGCGGCGATGAGGATCGGCGCCCGCAGCACCTTTCCGAAGAGCACGAGCGAGGTGTCCACCTCCGCCAGCGCGAGGTCGGGGAGCGCGTCGTGCACGAGGCGCACGTCCTCGAGCAGCGTGGTGCGGCCGCGGAAGCCTACGTCCTCCTCGGCGCAGAGGGCCAGATGGTCGGCCTTGCGGTCACCGATCGTGCTCATCGGTGCGCAGCCTAGCTCCTCTAGTAAGCGCTGGCCTGCAGCTTGATGTCCGCCCTGCTCCACGCCGTGTCGAACTCGGCCTTGGCGTCCGCCGCGTCCCTGGGGCGCTTCTCGGCGACGAGCGCCTTCCACAACCCGAAGAGCGCCCAGCCGTTGTGCGGATGCCGGCGCAGGTCCTCGCGGTACACCGCCTCCGCTTCCTTGGGCTTGCCGGCGGCGAGGAGCGCCGCGCCTTGCAGGTGGCGAACCGGGTAGAACCAGTCGTCGGGCTCGGAGTACGCCAGCTTGTCTGCCCGCGCCACGGCGTCCGACCACAGCCCCAGGGCGTTGTTCCTGCGCTCGACGGTGGCCAGGCGCGCCTCGAGGATGACCGCGGCCAGCAGGAACACGTCCTTCGCTGCGTTCTGCCCGGCGGTGAGCGTGGCGGGCGCTGCGTCGGCGAGCTTCTTCAGCGCGTCGAGGTCGCCGTGTGCCGCCTGGAGCTTGTGTCTGGCCGCGTGCGCCATGCCCTGCCCGTGGAGCCAGAACGCGGTGAGGACCATGTACTTCGCGTCGGGCCTCGGCTCGGCCAGGAGGTCGTCCCATTTGCCGAAGCGCACCTCGTCGAGCAGGGGCTCCGCGTAAAAGAAGTCCATTCCCGGCATCATGTCGATCATCCCTGGCGGCAGCGCCTTCGCGGTCGCGCGCGCCGCCGCCAGCGAGTCGACGCTTCGCCCCTCCATCGACGTCGAGAAAGACAGGAAGCCGTAGTTGTGCCCGAGGTACATCGGGTAGTACCCGGGCGGCGTCGTCTTCTTCAGGTACGCGAGGTCCACGGCCACGGCCTTCTCGTTCGCCGCCGACGCGTCGGCATAGCGTCCGATGCGCTGGTAGACGTGCGCCGGCATGTGGATGACGTGCCCGGCGCCCGGCATGAGCTCGGGCAGGCGCTGCGCGCAGGGCAGGGCGCGCTCGGGGTGCTGAGAGGCCTCGATGGCGTGGATGCAGTAGTGGTTCGCGCCGGGGTGGGCGGGGTTGCGCGCGAGCACCTGCTCCAGCGTCGAGACGATCTCCTCGGTCCCCGGCGCAGGGGCGCCGTCGAGCGACCACAGCTTCCAGGGGCTGACGTCCATGAGCGATTCGGCGAAGAGGACCTGCACATCGTCGTCATCCTTGAATCGCGTCGCCACCGCCCTCATGGCGTCGGCGTACGCCGTGTTGAACGGCCCCATGGCCGCCGGGTCGACCGGCTCGGGGCCCTTGTAGCGATGGGTTAGGGCCTCGACGAGCGCCTGCTCCACGGGGGTGGCGTTCGGAGCGAGGGACCGCGCGCGCTCGAGCGCGTCCCACGCGGCCCGCGCCTTGTCCGGCAGCATGGGCACGTTGTAGTTGGGCCCCATCGCCATCGCGGCGCCCCAGAAGCACATGGCGCAGGTGGGATCGAGCTGCGCCGCGCGGGCGAACGAGCGCACGGCCTCGTCGTGATTGAAACCGTAGGTGAGGCGCAGCCCCTGGTCGAAGTAGCGCTGCGCCTCCGGCGAGGTCGTCGTGACCGTGCGGTGCAGCGCGCCCAGGTCGTCGAAGAGCATCGCTCCGGAGGCGAGGGCGGCCACCGACGCGGGCGCCGGCGCTACCTGCGTGGTCGGCGCCGTCGTAGGGGCGGCCGGAGGTGGCGGCGGCTGCGGCGAGGGCGGCGGCGGCTCGGCGCCGCAGGCGAGCAGGAACGAGCAGACGACGAGGCCTGTCGGCCGTCGAGCGAGCTTCATGGGAGACCCCCCTCAGGAACGCCGCGCACGGTACCACGACGAATGCCCCGCCAGCGACGCGTCGCCCGGGGCGCAAGACCCTCGATTCAGTTCAAAGAAACGTGAAAGCATGCGTACTTGCGTGGGATTCGAGCGTCGTATCGATTGACGCGAGAGGAAGGCGACCCTAGGCTCCGGCACGCGCATGACGCGACCGACCACAATGTCCTCTGGCGTCCGTCGCGCCATGCTAGGCGAGGCGGGCGCGTCGCTCCGGAGGGTGGGCCGGCCGATACGCGTCCGGCACGCGCGACGTTGTCCGGACGAGGCTGCCGAGACGAGGTCGAGTCGAGGGATGCACAGCGAGCAGGCGTTCGAGCAGTTCGTCGCGCGCGTACGCGCGCAGGTCGACGCCCGGCTCTCGCGCTGGCTCGACGTGCGCCTGACGGAGGGGCGCGCCCGGGGTTCGGACGTGGAGGCGGTCGCGGGCGCGGTGCGCGAGCTGGCGCTGCGCGGCGGCAAGAGGATGCGCGCGGTGCTGCTGGCCGCGGCGTACGAGGCGTGCGGCGGCAAAGGGGGGGCGCAGGCCGTGGTGGCGGCGGGCGTGGCGCTCGAGCTCCTGCAGGCCTACCTGCTCGTTCACGACGACTGGATGGACGGCGACGAGGTCCGCCGTGGCGGACCGAGCGTGCCGGCCATGATGCGCGCGCGCTTCGCGCGGCATGCGGACGCGGCGAGCGTCCTGGCCGGCGATCTGGCGGCGGCGTGGTCGCATCAGGCGCTGCTCGAGCTCGAGCTGCCGGCGGCGTGCGTCCTCGCCGCAGCGCGGGAGCTCGCGCGGGTGGAGGAGGCGGTGGTTCAGGGCCAGTTGCTCGACGTGAGCGGCGCGGCGCGCGACGCGCGCGAGGTGGAGTCGGTCCACACGCTGAAGACCGCGAGCTACACGGTAAGGGGTCCAGTGGTGATGGGGGCACGACTGGCGGCGGCGAGCGAGGCGCAAGTGGCGGCGCTGGCGGCCTTCGCCGAGCCGCTGGGCGTGGCCTTCCAGCTGCGGGACGACGTGCTGGGCGCGTTCGGCGACGCGAGGGCGATGGGCAAGCCGGCGGGCGGCGATCTGCGCAAGGGCAAGCGAACGGCGCTGGTGGTCGATGCCCTGCGCGACGCGCGCGCGGCGGAAGCGCTCGGTCGCGTGCTGGGCGTGAGCGACGCCGCCGAGCACGATGTCACGGCGGCGGTGGCGAGCCTCGAGGCGTGCGGGGCGCGAGCCCGTGTCGAGGAGAGGATCGCGACGCTCGTGCGCGAGGCGCGCGCGCACCTGGGTGCCGTCCAGCTGGCGCCGGCCGGTCGCGCGCTGCTGGAGCAGGCGGTCGCAGCGCTCACCGTGAGGGAGCGCTGAATGAATGCGCACGCTTGCGGCAAGGTGATCCTGCTGGGCGAGCACGCCGTCGTCTACGGCGTGCCGGCCATCGCGGTGGGGATCGACCGCGGCGCGCGGGCGCGGGCCACGCCGCTCGAGCGCGGGCCGAGCCGGCTGCGCGTGACGGGCTGGAACATCGCGGTCCGCGAGAACGAGGAGGGTCACGATCTTGCGCGCGCCTTCCGCGCGCTGCTCGACGCGGCGCGGGACGACGACCCGTCGCTCCCGCCGCGCTCGGTCGAGGTCGAGGCCGACCTGCCGCCGGGAGGGGGGCTGGGCTGCTCGGCGGCGATGGGCGTCGCCATCGCGCGCGCGCTCGAGCCCGCGCTGTCCGAGGATGCGCTGCAGGAGCGCGCCATGGCGTGGGAGCGGGTCTTCCACGGCAACCCCAGCGGCGTCGATGCCGCGGTGGCGGCGCGCGGCGGCTGCATCTTCTTCCGCAAGGGCGAGCCGCTCGAGCGCGTCCGGGTGCGCGGGACGCTGCACCTGTGCGTCGGGGACTCCGGGCTGGCCTCCAGCACCAAGTCGATGGTCGACGCCGTGGCGCGCCTGCGCGCGCGCCGGCCGGAGATCGTCGCCAAGTCCTTCGACGCGGTGCGGACGCTCGTGCAGAACGCGAGGCTCGCCATCGAGGCGGGGGACCGCTTCGCCCTGGGACGGCTGATGGATCTCAACCAGATGCTGCTGGGAGGCCTGTTCGTGTCGTCGCCGGAGATCGAGCGGCTGTGCGGGCTGGCGCGCGACGCAGGGGCGCTGGGTGCGAAGCTCACCGGCGCCGGCGGGGGAGGTAGCGTCGTGGCGCTGGTGCCGTCGAGCTCCGTGGGCGACGCCGTGCTCGCCTCGTGGAAGGCGGAGGGGTTCCACGGCTTCGCCACGTGCGTCGCGCCCGAGACGCGTTCGCGCCAGGTCGAGGCCGAGAGCGAGGTCGCCCCGTGAAGAGGCAGGCCGTCGCCGTCGCGCACCCGAACGTGGCGCTCTCCAAGTACTGGGGCAAGCGGGCAGGGGAGGGGAACTTCCCCGCCGTCCCCAGCCTCTCGGTGACGCTGGCAGGGCTGTCGACGCGCACGCGGGTGACGTGGCGGGACGACGCCCGTCGCGATCACGTGGTGCTCGACGGCCGCGAGCTGGCTGATGCCGACGCGGCGCGTGTGCGGACGCTCCTCGACCGTGTGCGCAGCGAGACGGGTCTCCGTGACGCCGCCGAGGTCGAGTCGATGAACGACTTCCCTACTGCGAGCGGCCTCGCCTCGAGCGCGTCCGGGTTCGCGGCGCTGGCGTTCGCGGCCGTCCGCGCCGCGGGGATCGACTGGGACGCGGCCCGGGTGAGCGATCTGGCGCGCCAGTCCTCGGCCAGCGCTGCGCGCAGCGTCTTCGGCGGCTTCGTCGAGCTCGAGGTGGGGGCGAGCAGCGCTCGTGCGGTCGCTCCGCCGGACCACCTGCCGCTGGTGGTGCTGGTGTGCGTCACCACCGAGGCCGCCAAGGCCGTCGGCTCGACGGACGGGATGCGCGTCACCATGGAGCGCAGCCCGTACGCCCAGGCCTGGCTCGAGGAGGCGCCGAAGATGCATGCCCGGCTGCGCGAGGCGCTCCTGGCGCGCGATCTCGACCGCGTGGGCGAGCTGGCCGAGGCGAGCGCGCTGGCCATGCACGCCAGCGCCATCGCGGCCGGGGTGGTCTACTGGAGCGGCGCCACGCTGGAGGCCGTGCGGGCCGTGCGTGACCTTCGACGGGCGGGGACCGCGGCGTTCGCGACCATCGACGCCGGGCCGCACGTGAAGGTGCTGACGCGACCGGAGGACGCCGTGCGCGTGCGTGCGGCGATGACGGCGACGCCCGGCGTGCTGCGCGTCCTCGACGCGCGGCCCGGCGACGGCGCGCGGATCGTGCCCGGGACCGAGAACGAGGGGCCATGAGGGTCATCGCTCCGGGCAAGCTGGTGCTCACGGGCGCGTATGCAGTGCTCGAGGGCGCGCCTGCCATCGTCGTCGCCGTCGACCGCTACGCCAGCGCCGAGGTAGGGGCGCCGGACGACGTGGAGGTGCGAGCGCTGCACGACGACGCCGGACGCAAGCTGGGCCTGGGGTCGAGCGCGGCATCCCTCGTGGCCTCGCAGGCCGCCCGCGTCGTCGCCCGCGGGGACGACCCGCGCGACGCCCTCGTCCGCGCTCGCCTCTTCCGCGGCGCCCGCGAGGCGCACGCTCGCCAGCAGTCCGGCGGGAGCGGCGTCGACGTCGCGGCCAGCGTCCACGGCGGCGCGCTCCGCTACGCGATCGAGGGCGCCGACGTGATCTTGCGCACCGTGGCGCTCCCGCCCGGTCTGGTGCTCGCCGCGTACTGGAGCGGTACCAGCGCGCGCACGAGCGACCTGCGCGCGCGCGTCGACGCGCACCGCGCCCGCGATCCCGGCGCCCTCGCCCCGCTCCACGAGGTCGCCGCCCGCGCCGCGGCCTCGGTGGACGCGGGCGACGCAGGCGCCTTCGTCGCCGCCGCGCGCGACTACGGGCGCGGGCTCGACGCCCTCGGCCACGCGGCCGACGCCCCCATCGTCCCCATGGCCTTCCTCGAGCTGTCGTTCGTCGCCGAGGCCGAGGGGGGCGCCTTCCTGCCCTCCGGGGCTGGTGGCGGTGACGTCGCCGTCTGGCTCGGTACCGCTTCTCCCTCCGCTGCGTTCGCGGCCCGTGCCGAGGCGCGCTCGATGCGCCCGCTCGGCCTGTCCGTCGACCACGGTGGAGTCCGCATCCATTCGCCTTCATAGTGAGGACCCCGAGATGGCTCGAACTTCCCGACTGCCCGGCTTCTACAAGGTCACCGTCCAGGAACGGCGCGCCCTGGTGGGCGACGTGACCGGCGCGGATCCCCGCGACATCGAGCGCGCCCTCGAGGGCGGTGGGCTCGACGCGGAGACGGCCGACGGGTTCGTCGAGAACGTCCTCGGCACCTACGGGCTGCCCTACGGTGTCGCGCTCAACGTCCGCGTCAACGGGCACGACCACGTGGTGCCGATGGTGATCGAGGAGCCGAGCGTCGTCGCGGCGGCGTCCAACGCGGCCCGGATGGTGCGCGAGGGAGGCGGCTTCGTGGCCGACGCGGATCCGCCCCACATGATCGCCCAGATCCAGCTGCGCGAGGTGCGCGACGCGGTGGAGGCTGCGCGGCGCGTGCTCGACAGCGCCGACGAGATCACGCGCCTGGCCGACCAGGCCATCGGTGGCCTGGTGGCGCGGGGCGGCGGGACGCGCGGCGTCGAGGCGCGCGTGCTGGCCGACGACATGATCGCCGTCCACGTGATCATCGACTGCAAGGACGCGATGGGGGCCAACCTGGTCAACTCGGTGGCCGAGGCCGTGGCCGACCGGCTCGCCGCCATTGCCGGCGCGCGGGTGGGGCTGCGCATCCTGTCCAACCTCTGCGACAAGCGCTGCGTTCGCGTGCGCTGCCGCGTCCCGGCGGAGATGCTGGCGACCGAGGAGATGAGCGGCAGCGAGGTCATCGACGGCATCGTCAACGCGTCGCGCTTCGCCGAGCTCGATCCCTACCGCGCCGCGACGCACAACAAGGGGATCATGAACGGCGTCGACGCCGTCGTCATCGCCACCGGCAACGACTGGAGGGCGGTGGAGGCGGGGGCGCACGCGTTCGCGACGCGCACCGGACGCTACCAGCCGCTCGCGGTGTGGCGCCGGGACGGCGACGGGCTGGTGGGCTCGCTGGAGATGCCCCTGGCGCTGGGCACGGTGGGCGGGACTCTGCGCGTGCACCCGGCGGCGCGGCTGTCGCTGCGCATGCTCGGCGTCACCGACGCCCAGGAGCTGGCGTGCATCGCCGCCGCCGTCGGACTCGCCTCCAACCTGGCCGCCGTGCGCGCCCTCGCGACCGACGGCATCCAGCGGGGACACATGGGGCTGCACGCCCGATCGGTCGCGCTCGCGGCAGGGGCGCTGGCCGACCAGATCGGACGGGTCGCGGCGATGATCGTCGAGGCGCGCGACATCACCCTGGAGGGGGCGCGAAAGGCGCTGGGGGTGCTCTGCGCCGAGGCGGGCGACGCCGCGGCCGTGGTCGAGGATTGACCGGACAAAGGCGGGGTCGGCGGGCCGCCGGAGACGTCGCTGGAACGTGACCGGGCGGGCCATATGGCGTAGCTTCCCCGTGTGCCGCGTGACGCCGACGAGCCGCGCCCTTCCGCGCGTTGGAGCGAGCCGCCGCCGGCGGGCGATCCCCACCGCGACGTGACCGGCGCGCTCCACGACGTCTCCAACGCGCTCACGGTACTGCTGGGCTGGGTGGCCGAGGCGCGTGCCGGGCGCGGGTCGCCCGAGCAGGTCGACCGGGCGCTCGCCATCGTCGAGGAGCGCGCGCGAACGGCGCGCGATCTGGCGCGCCGCGCGATCGGCGTGCACGCGGTGATCGACGATCGCGAGGAGCCCCTCGACGCGGTGGTGGGCGACGTGGTCGAGGCGCTCGCGGTCGAGGCGCAGCGCGCCGGGGTCTCTCTCGTCGTGCGCAGTCACGCGCAGGGCGTACGGGTGCCGTTGCCCGGGGACGCCTCGCAGATCCTCACCAACGTGCTCCTGAACGCGCTGGCGTGGGCTCCCCGCGGGAGCCAGGTGACCATCGAGACGCAGGCGGACGGCTCGGTGGCGGCCATCCTCGTCCAGGATCAGGGTCCGGGCGTCCCTACCGCGCAGGTGCCGCGGATCTTCGACGGCTCCACGAGCCGCGAGGGAGGCGCGGGCGTCGGACTGCGCCACGCCCGCGCGGTGGCGCGCGCGGCGGGCGGCGAGCTCGAGCTCGTGCCTGAAGGGGGGCCGAAGGGGGCGCGCTTTCGCCTGCGATGGCCGCGCGTCGAGCAGACGCTCCCGCGCGCGCCCGTGTCGGCGCCACGTCCAGCCGTGCTGGCCGGCACGCGCGTCCTCGTCGTCGAGGACGACGCGGACGTGGCCGCGCTCCTCGAGTCGGCGCTGGGGGCACGCGGGGCCCACGTCGTCGTCGCCCGGACCGCGGAGGAGCTCGCGGTGCGCGCGATCGACCCGTACGACGCGGCGCTGGTCGATCTCTCCCCCATCGCCCACGACGTGCGCGGCGCGATCGACGCGCTCCGTCGCGGCTCGCCCGACGTCGCCCTGGTCTTCATCAGCGGCACCGCCACCGGCCTGCCCGAGGGCCTCGAGGGCGAGCGCATCCGCTGGGTACGGAAGCCCTTCGAGGTCGCCGAGATCGTCCTCGCGCTCGCCGAGACCCGCGCCGGGGTCCACGGAGCGTAGTCGCAGGTACCGGGGTGCAGAGGGGGGTGCACCCGGGTGCGGAGCCCCCTGCACCCGGGTGCACAAGGCATGGCCCCCGGGTGCGGACCCCCGCGCACCCGGGTGAGGAGGGCGCTGCTCCCGGGTGCAGACCCCGGCGCACCCGGGTGCGGAGCGCTTCGCTCCCCGGTGCGCAGGCCTCTGCACCCGGGTGCAGGGGGGATCGTCCCCGGGTGCAGATCCCTCCGCACCCGGGTGCGAGGGCCTCTTCACCCGGGTGCAGACCCCCTGCACCCAGGGGCGTGCCCTTCTGCCCTTCCAGAAATCGACATGGGGGTCTCACTTTTTCCGGAACAGAGTCCTTTCTCGTCCGACTCAGGTGGTCGAGAGGCGAAAGGAGCCCATCCCATGTCCACGAAGCGGTTGACCCGGTCTCAGTTCCGGGTGCGCAACACCAAGGTCCAGTCCGGGATCGACAAGGATCTCGGCAGCCTGACCACCATCCAGCTCGGCGGGGAGGACTTCACCGTCCCCGCGCTCAAGGCCGTCTTCGCCAGGCACACCGCGGCCATCAACGCGTCGGACCGCGCGCGCAAGGTCGCCGAGCAGTGCGTCCTCGAGGAGAAGGCGGCGCAGGTCCGCTCGCAGCAGGTCCTGGCCACGCTCAGCAGCTACCTCCTCGGCACCCACGGCCCCAAGGCGGTGCAGGTGCTCGGGCACTTCGGCATCGAGGCGCCGAAGACGGAGCAGAAGAAGAGCGTGGCGACGCGCGCCGTCGCGGTCGCCAAGGGCAAGGCGACGCGCGCCGCGAGAGCCACGAAGGGTCCCGTGGCGCGCAAGGCCGTGAAAGGCAAGGTCGACGAGCGGGCGATCAAGGACGCGATCGATCGCCCGGATGCCACGCGCCCGTCC
>DATBQU010000273.1:0-18627 GCA_036560665.1 Polyangiaceae bacterium | reverse complement strand
CGCAACGGGCGTTCTTCGCCAGGCACGGCAAGGAGCTCGACGCCATCCGCAAGACCCACCCGACGCTGTCCCAGCTCCGCGCGGCGTTCGCGAAGCTCGGCGGCGGCGACATGCCGAAGACGCCGCTCTCCGTGCTGGTCGACCACATCGAGCACATCGCCAGGGTCGCGGGCGTCGACCACGTCGGCCTCGGCAGCGACTTCGACGGGGTGCCGGCGATGCCGCAGGGCCTGGAGGGCATGGACGGCTTGCCGAAGATCACCCTCGAGCTGCTGAAGCGCGGCTGGTCGGACCAGGACGTGAAGAAGGTGCTCGGCGAGAACTTCCTGCGCGCCTTCGGGGAGGCCGAGGCCTACGCCCGCGCGACGAAGACGACGCTCAGCGGCGACGGCAGCACCAGGGGCATCGAGTAGGCGCGCGTCATCGCCTGCTCACGCTCAGGCCGGGCGTGTCGGGCATGGTGTAGCGCGGACCCTCCGCGTCGTAGCCGCCGTCGTAGGGGTCCTCGACCAGCAGCCACGCCGTGTCGAGATCGACGAAGTCGACGCCTCCCAGGGCGCAGGCGACGTGCGCGGCGGCGGTCATCCCCAGGCGTGTCTCGACCATGCCGCCCATCATCACGCGCAGCCCCGCCTCGCGCGCGGCCTCACCGAGGGCCTGGCAGGCGAGGGGACCGCCCGACTTGGCGAGCTTGAGGTTCACGCCGTCGGCGGCCCGGCAGGCGACGAGGCGTTCCAGGTCGTGCAGAGACGTCACCGACTCGTCGGCGATGACCGGGGCCTCGAGCGCGGCCGCGACCTCCGCCATGCCGTCGAGATCGTCCGCCGCGCACGGCTGCTCCCAGCACTCGACCGCGAGGCCGAGGCGCTCGCACGCGGCGGCGAGCGCGAGCGCCTGCGCCGCGGAGTAGCCCGCGTTGGCGTCGACCCTCAGCCTCGCGCCGGGCGCCGCGCGTCCGATGGCCTCGAGCGCCCGCGCGTCCGTGTCCACGTCCTTGCCCACCTTGACCTTGAGCGCGCGAAAGCCGCGGGCGACCCAGGCGCGCGCGAGGTCGGCCATCCTCGCGGGCTCGCCGATGGCGACGGTCACGTCGGTCTCGAGGGCGGCCGTGGCCCTCGTCCCACCCAGCAGCGTCCTCACCGGGACGAAACGGATGCGCGCGAGCGCATCGAGGACCGCCGTCTCGAGGCCCGCCCGGGCGACGGGGCGCAGCGTGTCGAGCGCCTGCGGCTCGAGCATGCGGCCTTCGAGCTCGCGCGCGAGGTGGGCGATGGCGACGAGGACGTCCAGCTGATCCTCGCCCGTCACCGGGGGCAGGCACGCCGCCTCGCCGAGTCCCACGGCGGTCTCGCCGCGGCAGGTCACGCACGCCTCGACCTCGACGGCCCGTGTCGTATCGACCCGCCCCGTGGCGATAATGAACGGCTCGACCAGCGCGACCGACAGCGGCCGCGCCCGCAGCGACTCGATCCGTACGCCCTCGGTCAGTCCGTGCACGCGATGTTGTCGTACGGATCCGCGAGCTCTACGTCCAGCGGCTCGGTCGGAAGCGGCTTCGGCTCGGGAGCGACGACCTCGGCGGGCGGCATGCGCGCCGCGTCAGGGGACTCGTTCTTCGTGGTCGTCGTCGTCGTCGCCGTGGGCATGGTCGTCGTCGGAGCAAGTCACGTGCCGCCGCAGGTGAGCCGCTGGAACGGCCCCGCGAGCGAACGCCACCGTCAGGGGCGCGAAGTCATCTTCGCGAAGCGTCGATCGCCGTGAGAAGCACCTGTCGCGCCGCGGCGCGTTAACATGCCGCCCCGATGCCCGACCTCGTCCTCTACAACTACTGGCGCTCCTCCTCTTCTCACCGCGTCCGCATCGCGCTCGAGCTCAAGGGCCTGCCGTACCGCTACTCGGTGGTCAACATCCTGGCCGACGAGCACCAGAGCGAGGCCCACAAGGCGCGCAGCCCGACCGGCTACGTCCCGTGCCTCGAGATCGACGGCGTCTCCTACGTCGAGTCGGTCGCCATCATCGAGCTGCTGGAGGAGCTCTTTCCCACGCCGCCGCTCTACCCGGCGGACCCCCGCGGACGCGCCCGCCTCCGCGCGCTGGTCGAGATCGTCAACAGCGGCATCCAGCCGCTCCAGAACCGGCGCATCACGCAGTACCTGTCGCCGGACGTCGAGGTGCAGCGCCGGTGGCTCCACCACTTCATCGGCCTGGGCATGGGGGCGCTCGAGGCGGCGATGGAGAACGGCGAGCGGGAGGGGGTGCGGGGGCCCTACGCCTTCGGGGAGGCGCCGTCGGCCGCGGACGTGTTCCTGGTGCCGCAGGTCGTGTCCGCGCAGCGCTTCCACGTCGACCTGACGCCGTTCGCGCGGGTGTCGCGGGCGTTCGAGGCGGCCATGAAGCTGGAGCCGTTCCGCAAGGCCGCCCCGGAGAACCAGCCGGACGCCGTAAAGAAGTGAAGCGCGCGCGGGCAAGGGGCTAGGATCGCGGGCTGCGTGCGCCGCGGCCCGCTTCTTCTTTCGGTGGCTTTCACGTTCCTGCCGGCGCTCGCGCGCGCGCAGGCGGTGCGGACGTGGGGAGGCGAGCCGGACACCCCCGCCCCGACGACGTCCGCCTCTGCGCCGCCGCCGCCGCCGCCCTCACCACCCGAGCCACCGCCGGTGACGCTGGGGACGCCGGTCCCCGGCTCCGCGTCGGGTCCGTCCGGGCCGCCCACCACGGAGGCGACCCCCATCGTGCGCATGCCCGGGTCCATCGGGCTGAAGTACACGCTCGAGGGCATCGAGGTGCGCGGCAACACCACGACGCTGGCGCGCGTCGTTCTCCGCTACGTCCCGCTGCACGCGGGCGACGTCCTCGACGTCGACGATCCGGAGCTCGAGCTCACCCGCTTCCGCCTGCTCGGCACCGGCTTCTTCCGCGACGTCCAGCTCTCGCTCCGGCGCGGGACGCAGCGCGGGAACGTGGTCCTGGTGATCGAGGTCGTCGAGCGCAACACCATCATCGTCGACGACGTGTGGCTCGGGCTGTCGGCCGACGTCGATCCCAGCGGAAACGCGCAGCCGCTCACGGCGTACGGCGGCGCGCGGGTGACCGAGACCAACCTCGCCGGCACGGGCGTGGCGCTGGGCGGCGCCTTCGCCGTCGCCGATCAACAGCTCGCCCTGCGCGTGCGCCTCGCCGATCCCCAGTTCCTGCGCACCAACTGGATCGCCGAGACGGAGCTCCTCTACAGCGCCGCGCGCGACTTCTTCGGCAACCGCGACGTGCTGGTCGACGATCCGACCCAGACCTTCCACGACTTCGCCGTCGCGCAGTACAAGCGCTTCGGCGGGCGCGTCGGCGCCGGACACGATCTGGGGATCACGTCGCAGGTCTTCCTCGACTACCGCCTGGAGAAGATCGACGCCACGCTGCCGCTCGCGGCGAGCGATCACCGCGGTCTCGACGTCGAGCCCATCGACTTCATGCTGGTGCGCGGCTCGAGCATCCTGTCGACCGTCAGCGCCACCTTCGTGAACGACACGCGCGACGGGCCGTTCCTGCCGACGCGGGGGCACCACCTGGTCGCCAGCGTCGACGGCTCGCTCACCCCGCTCGGCAGCGACTACACGTACGCCAAGCTGGTGCTCAAGGGCCAGCAGTGGTTCCCGCTGCCGTGGGGGCACGTGCTGCAGCTCGAGGGCTTCGTGGGCAGCGTCTTCGGCAACGCGCCCCTCTTCGAGCGCTTCTACGTCGGCGACTTCAGCGATCTGCTCCCCGACCGCGTCCTCGATCTGGCCTTCGACCGCCGGCCCGCGCCGAACTTCCTCAGCACCGACATCGTCGAGATCCGCTACGGCAACTACGCCGCCAAGCTCGACGCCGAGTACCGCATCCCGCTCTACCGCGGCACGCGCTCCATCTACGGCGTGGACGTCTTCGGTAGCTTCGGCGTCTACGGGCTCGCCAACGAGGTCGACTTCGTCGATCACGCGCGCGGCTACACCGGCTTCGCCACCTGGCCGGTCGATCTCACCTTCAACGCCGGGCTGCGCATCGACACCCAGGCCGGCGGCTTCGTCTTCGGCGTGTCCAACCTGGTGGGGCTGGCTCCGGTGCGCGGCGTGCAGCAGGGAGCGGCGAGGCCATGAGGCGCCTCCGTCGGTCCGGCATCGCGCTGGCGCTGGCCCTCGTGGCGCTGTCGCCGCTCGGGGCGAGCGCGCAGCAGCCAGCGCAGCCGCAGCAGCCGGTGCACCCCGCGGCGCTGCCCCTGCGGCAGGCCAACTACGCCTGGGACAAGGATCTGCTCCGCGGCAGCTTCTCCTACCGCGACGTCCTGTCCGATCCGGCGCTCATCAAGAAGCTCTCCAGCGGCCTGCCCATGGTCATCGCCATGCGCGCGTACCTGTACCGCGAGGGCGAGGACATCCCCGTCGCGCTCGCGCCGCGGGTTTGCCGCGTCGTCTACGATCTCTGGGACGAGGTGTTCCGCGTGCACGTGAGCGAGCCGGAGCGCGAGCGCGATCAGGCGGCGGTGCTCGACGGCGTGCTCCGCATCTGCACCGAAGCCCGCGATCTGCCGGTGGTGCGGCGCGGGCTGCTGGCGGCCGGCCAGCCGTACTTCCTGGGCGTCGTGGTCGACGTGAACCCGGTGTCGCCCGAGATGGTGGAGCAGATGCGCCGCTGGATGTCGCGCCCCACGGGCAGCACCGGGATCGGGCCGGGTGACGCCCTCTTCGGCAGCTTCGTGCAGCTCTTTGTCAGGCAGATCGCCACCAGCGACAAGACGCTCACCTTCCGCACCCAGGACGTGCTCAACGTGCCGCCACCTTGACCCGGGGGTTGCGGCTCCCTAGGACGACGCGCCATGCTTCATCCCGTGCCTTCCTGGCGTCTCCATCGGGGGGGACTCGCGCTGCTGGTCGCCGCCGGCGTCGCCGGGCTCGCCGCCTGCGGGCTCGACTTGCAGGGGCTGGGCGAAGCGCCGGGCGACGACGCCTCGAGCGGGCACGACGGAACGGTGGGGGACGCCTCGGGCGAGGTCGCGGTGGACGCGTCCGGCGGCGGCGACGCCACCCTCGACGTCGCCGCCGAGACCGCGACCGACGGGCCGGCGGAGGCCCGCGACGCAGCCGACGGCGGGGACGCCGCGTTCGGCGGGGACGCCGCGAACGACGCCGCCGACGCCCCCGCGGACGCGCCGGTCGACGCCTGCGACGGGAGCGCCGTGGAGAACTGCACCAACGGCGTCGACGACAACTGCAACGGCCTGATCGACTGCGCCGATCCGCAATGCGCCTCGCAGGGCTACACCTGCACGCCGGCGGTGCCCGCCGGCTGGACGCTCGTCGCGTACACGGAGAGCGCGCGCCCGTCGTGCCCGGCGGGCTGGGGCAGCTCGGCTCCGGTGGTCGAGGGGCCGGACGGCGGAGGCGCGTGCCAGTGCACCTGCGGCGCCCCGCTGGGCAATGCCTGCGTGCAGGGCACGCTGTCGATGTCCCTCGGTCAGAACGTGTGCGGCTGCGGTCAGGTCCAGAACGTCCCGCTGGCCTCGAACGGGCTGTGCGATCCCATCAACCACGCCATCGGCAATCCGTGCGGGGGCTGGGGCGACGGCAAGGTGACGGCGCCGGCGCCCGGGACGGTGGCGTGCTCGCAGACGACGGCCTTGCCGCCGGTCACCTACGCCGCGCAGGGTGAGACCTGCGCCGCGCTGGGGAACCCGGGCGCCGGGTGCAGCGCGGGCGCCGGGTGCTTGCCCCAGCCTGCCCCGGCGCTGTCGTGCATCGAGCACGCCGGGTCGCAGGCGACGTGTCCCCCGGGCTTCACGCAGCTCCACGTCGTCTACGCCCCGTCGGACGTCGTCGACCAGCGAGGCTGCTCGAGCTGCGGGTGCGCCTCGGCGCCGACCTCGTGCAGCGGGGGCACCCTCACGCTCTACGACGATCCCGGGTGCTCGAAGAGCGCCGCCACGGTGCCCGTCGACGGGAACTGCGACACCATGACCGGCGATCCCTCGGACGCCGGCTGGTTCATCTACTCGGCGACGCCGAACACCACGGCGTGCGCGGGCGCCTCGGCCAGCGCGCTCGACGGGGGCCTGGCGGTCAGCAACCCGAAGACGATCTGCTGCCCGTGATCGCCGGGGTGTCCCGTCGCGCGGGGCTGCTCGCGCTCGTCGCGTACGGGGCGCTGCTGGCGGCGACCGCGCCCTCCTGGCCGGACGACTGGGACGGCGTGGGCTTCGTCGAGTCGGTGCGCGACTTCGATCTGGCGCGGTTCCACCCTCATCCGCCGGGCTACCCGGTGTACGTCGCGCTCCTGCGTCTGGCGGCGCTCGGGGCGCGGGATCCCATGCGCGCCTGCGTGCTGATCGCGGCGCTGAGCGGCGTCATCACCGTCGGGCTGGCGTGGGACGTGGTACGGCGCACGATGGGCGAGCCCGGCGCGTGGGCCGTCGCCTGTCTGCTCGGGGTGGTTCCGCTGACGTGGCGCGCGTGCAGCGGCGTCGGCAGCGAGGCGCCTGCCCTGGCGTGCGCGGCGGCGTGCGCCTGGGGGCTGATCTCGGCACGAGCGAGGGAGGCGCCTCGACGCGGATGGTCCGTCGCGGCGCTCGCCCTCGGCGCGGGGCTGGGGCTCGGCGTGCGTCTGTCGTGGGCGCCGCTCTACCTCGCCGCGCTCGCGTGCGCGCCGCGGGGAGCGCGCGCGCGCACCTGGGGAGTCACCGTGGCGGTGTGCGCGGCGTGGGCGGCGCCGCTGGTCGCGCTCGTCGGACCGGCGCGCCTCGCCGATCTCACCCTGACGCACTTCGCCGGGCACGCCGCGCGCTGGGGGGGCAGCGTCGCGACGGAGCCCGGCGCGGTGCGCCTGTCCTGGCTCGCACGGGACGTCCTCGTCGACGGGCTCGGCGCGGGCGGCGACGCCCTGGGCCTCGCCACGAGCGCCCTCCTCGGGATGGCCGGCGTGCAGGCGCTCCTGGCCTGGCGTCGCGCCGGCTGGCGGGGCTGGGCCTTCGCGGTCGCCGTCGTCGCGCCGTACCTCCTGTGGATCGCCCTCGGCCAGAACCTCCGGGACCAGCCGCGGCACGCGCTGCCGCTGGTCGCGCTGCTGGCGGCCGCGCTGGCGCTCCCCGCCTCGCGCTCCCGGAGCGCGCTCGCCGTCGTCGGCGCCCTCGCTCTGCTGGTGTCCCTGCGTACGGCCCTCGACGCGCAGGCGCGCCGCACCATCCCCCCACCGGGGCAGCAGCTCGTCGAGCTGGCCCGCGCGCAGGTCGCGCCCGCGCGCCTCGCCGTCTTCGGCGTCTCCAGCGTCCGCTTCTTCGAGCTGACCGAGCTGGCGGATCGCGCCTTCGCGGCCGGGTCGCTCGGCGACGTCCAGGTTCGCCTGGCCCGCCTCGACACGCTGCCCGCCCGCGTGTGGGTCACCGGCGAGCTCGAGGGCCTCACCGGGTCGGCCTGGCCGCTCGAGCACGTCGCCACGCTGTGCCGCCCTCCGCGCCTCGACCGGCGCCTGCCGTGCCTCGAGGTCTACGCCTGGAAGCTGCCGTTCCTGCCGGCACGGTGAAGCGGCTACGCCCCGGGCGGTCAGGGCGCGTGAAAGTGCACCTGTCCGGCGAGGACGCTGGCCACCTTCGCGTACGCGATGTTCTGCACGCAGTCGACGTCGCGGTCCGGCCCGCTCGAGCCCTGGTACGAGTTGCTGCTCGTCCCCAGCTCGCCGGTCAGCGCCTGCTCGCCCATCTGCAACCGCCCGGCGAGGCACTCGGTGGCCTTGTCGACGAGCTGGTCCCCGTTCAGGTCGTCCCAGCCGTTGAGGGTGAGCTTGTTGAGGCGCGCGATGCGGTCCTCGAGCACGCCGCGATCGAGCACCGCGTCCCCGGGCACCCACAGGGCCTCGTAGGTCTCGCGCAGCGCCTGCTGGACCCACGCGAAGCGCTCGGGGGTCATCACCACGTCGTCCGCGCCGCCGGCCTGTCCGCGGAACATGCGCGCCGGCGCGCTCCAGAAGTCGACCAGGAGCCTGGTGGCCACCGCGCGCCCCCGGTCCCGGAACGTCGTGTCGTGCGTCAGGAACCACGCCTCGACCAGCACGCGCAGCGCGGCGCCCTGCGACTCGACGGCGGTGGGGTCCGTGCCGGCGGTCCACTGCGCGCCGGACAGCGTCGCGCCGTTGGCCACGCTGCCGTCGCTGCGGGTCAGCACGTCGCGTACGAAGGCGGCCTGATCGAGCAGCACCTGGCGCACGCGCGCGCTGAAGAGAGGCGGCGCCCCCGCGTCCGGCGATCCCGGCGGGTGGATCGCGACGGAGTTGAGGATGCCGAGGGCGTCCTTCGACGCGTCGCCGTCGGGGGCGCCGTACTGCGAGACCGCCGCGTTGCACGCCATGAGGAGGTGCCGAAGGCCCACCACCACGTGCCCGAGCGTCGTCGTGGTGAGCGTGGTGCCGCGGGTCACGCCCGAGCCGCCCACGGTGGCGGTGTCGGCCACGATCCCGGTCGTGGGATCGACGTGGATGCGGTCGAGATCGACGAAGGCCACGCGCATGACGGCGAGCGCGCGATCGTGCGGGGTGTCCTCGCCGTCGGGCAGGCCGTCGTCGGAGGCGAAGGTGGTGCCGTCGAAGGCGATCTGCATCCCGATCTGCTGGCCCACCGCCGCGTTGCGCGCGTCGGTCATGCCGAAGAAGAGCGAGTAGCCCTGGGCCAGGGCCGCCAGATCGGCGGCGCGGCTGGTGGCGTCCTGGATGGAGAGCGAGGCGACGCCGGGGTAGGGGGCGTTGCCGTCCTCGCTGACCGCCAGCGCCGTCGGGAACCACACCAGCGGCGAGCCGTAGTCGTACTGCACGGCCTGCGCGAGCGACGCGAAGCCGGAGAGCGTGGTCCCGTCGGCGGTCGCCAGCGACGAGAGCAGCCACGCCCCGGCGTTGTCGATCTCGTCGACCATGGTGAGCCCCCACATGCCCTCGAGGGGCGTCGACCCGATGAAGACGCCGGGGGGCGTGTTCGGCGGGGGAGGCGGAGCCACCGCCTGCACCTGGTTGCCTTGCTTGCCGACCAGCCCCATGTCGCCGGGCGCCACCGCGGTGACCGGGTTGGCCTGCGAGTCGTGCAGCCTCCCCGTGAAGTCGATCGCCCAGATGGCCTCCTTCCATGTGGCGTACCCGAGGACGCCGGGGCCGATGACGTGCTCGGTCTGCGCGACGCGGTCGGCGAGCTGCAGGGTGCCGTACTGGCACTCGTAGGTCGGCACGGGGTTGTTGCCGAACTGCTGCACGCCGCCGTAGCCGGTGACCGTGGTGCACGAGTGCGAGACGGTCGTGTCGGGGGCCATGGTGGGATCGAAGCTGCGGTACGGATCGAGGTCGGGCCACAGCCCGGGGAAGCCGAAGTCGTTGAGCGCGTTCCCGGTGGGCGGCATGTGCGCGAAGCCGCCCACGTCGGTCCCCGCGGCGTAGATGAGCTGCCCGATGCGCCCGCGCAGCCTGTCGCGCGGCGTGGCCCCGGCGAGCCTGGCGATGAGCGGCCCGTTGGCGAGCGAGACGCCGGCGCCGCTCTGATTGGCCACCATGTTCATGTGGTACTTCGAGTACTCGTAGGACTCGACGGCGCTGCTGAAGCCGAAGAGGTCGGTGAAGGCTTCGAAGAAGGGCGGGCCGTGCTTGACCGGCACGAGGTACTGGTCGACCGGCAGGTAGTAGCGGTCGTAGTAGCCGAGCTGCCGTCCCGCGAAGCTCTGCGTGAAGGGCTCGCCGCTGGTCTGCATCTCGCCCGCGGCGAACATGAGCTGCATGGTGTCGACGCGCGTCGACAGGGTCTCGGCGTGCACGGGCGTCCGCGGCCCGCCCGCGGGAGGCGCGAGCCCGTCGTAGGGGACGCGCACGTGCTCCACGGCCGCGTCGAGGGGCGGTGCGCCTCCGTCGTCGCCCGCCGCGCCGGCCCCCTCGCGGCTGCACGCGGCGCCATCGCCCAGCGCGAGAGCAGCGAGGGCGAGCGGCGCCAGGGCGGCGCAGAGCCTGGAGAGCCCGGAGCGCCTCGAGACTGCGCGGCGGTGATGTCGCATGCCCGGGGCGACATTATGGCGCAATCGTCCTCCCCGGGCAGCCGCCGGTGCGGCCGGAATTGACGGCACCGCCCCGGGGTGCCTACCTAAGAGGAGCTGCCATGTCCCGCCGCGACGAGATCGACACCACCCTGGCCCGACACTTTGCCTGGAGCTTCGTGCTCCCCGGGCAGACGCCGCAGATCGCCGAGCAGCTCCGGGCCGCGGCCGCCGCCGCGGAGCAGCCGACCGCGGAGCCTCGCCAGGACGAGCAGCCCCCGCAGCGCGACGAGCGCGCGCTCGAGGAGTTCCGCGCCCGTTCGCAGGCGGCGTGCCGCCCGCTCGCCGTGGCCGCCGCCGAGGCGTGGGCCTGCGCCGACGCGGAGGCGCGCCTGCGCGCGACCAAGCGCCTGCTGTCGCGGGCCGACCGGCTCGGCGTGGAGCTGGTGGGGATGCACGAGTGGCCGGTGGAGTCGGTGCGCCTGCTGCGGTTGCTGGTCGAGCACGCCGCGCGGATGACCAAGCGGCAGCGCGAGCGCGCCGCGAGCGTGGCCTCGCTGATGCCGCTCGACCACCCCGAGACGGCGGACCTCCTGGTCGACGTCGCGCGCGCGGCCGATCGCCCCATGGCCGACGCGCTCTTCGCGGACGACGAGTGGGTCCCGGAGGTGGGTGACGAGGACGCCCTCGTGGCGCGGCTGGCCGACGTGGTCGACGACGGGCCGACGCACGCGAGCCGCGCCCTCGCCGTCGAGCTCGTCTCCAGGTTCGCGGGGCGCGAGCCGGCGGTGGCGGCGCTGCGGCGCGCGCTGCGCCTGCCGAGCTTCTGCGTCCGCGCGCGGGCGCTGCACGCGCTCGCCACGGCGACGCCGTGCGCCGTCGCGCCGGACGATCTCGTCCACGTCCTGCGCGACCTCGTCACCCACGCCCCGCCCGACCCGTTCGCGGGGGAAGAGCACGAGGAGGACGAGCGCATCTTCGCCGACGGCGTGCTGGCGGCGCTCGAGCACGTGGCGCCGGACGACGCCGGGGAGGCGCTGCTCGACTGGATCGACGCGGAGCACGACGCCCTCTGGCTCGACGCCGGGTGGGCGACCGAGGCGCTCGCCGTCGGGTTCCCCGAGACCGGCGCGGTGATGGCCGACCACTGGCTGCGCTGCGCCCGCACCCACGAGCGCACGCGGGCGCTGGCCGCGCTCGAGCGGCTGCCGGTGAACCTGGCCGAGCCGCGCCTGCGGCTGGCGGCGACCGATCCGGCGCTCGCGGTGCGCGAGTCGGCGCGCCGCCAGTGGCTGGAGCGCTTCGGGCAGGCCTTCCCGGCGACGGTCGAGTCTCTGGTGGGCGGGACGCTGCTCCAGGGAGCGCCCAGCGAGCGCTTCGCCTCGCGGCTCGCGGTCATGCACGGCCGGGTGTCCGAGGCGCGCAAGGCGATGGCGCGCGCGCTGCTCGCCGGGCCGCCCGACCGCGAGGCGCTGGTGCTCCTGCTCCAGCTCGTGGCGGACGACGCCGAGTCGAGCGAGCCGGTCACCCAGAGCAGCCCCGCGGGGTGGGCGGCCACCATCGCCGCCCGCTTCGGCGCCGCCGGCGTCGAGGGGCTCGCCGCCATCGCCGCGCGCTTCCCCGAGCCGGAGAGCTTCGGGTGGACGCGCCGCCTCGGTGATCTGGTCGAGCAGGGGATCATCCCGCGCGAGCACGCCGCGCCGCTGCGCGAGCTGGCGTCGGGCCACGTCGTGTCCGAGGACGCCGGTCAGATCGACGACTCGCTGCGCCTGCTGGCGCTGGTGGGCGCGCCGCCCGAGCTGCTCGATCGCGTGATGGCGCTCGCCCTCGACGACAACCTGGGCTCGTGGGAGGCGCGCAAGCTCATCGTGGCCTGGCCCGACCGCAGCAGCGACGCGCGCCTCACCTCGGACATGGCGCTGGCGCTGGCCGAGCGCGACTGGGGGCGCCTGGAGAACGCCGCGTGGATGGCCCTCGGACGCGGCGCTCCGGCGGCCCGCGTCATCGCCCAGCGCGTCCTCGAGGTGGCCGAGCAGGAAGAGGAGGCGGTCGACGCGGCGGCGGCGTGCGCGCGCGGGCTGCGCAAGCTCGGCGCGCTCGACGACGCCTGGGCGGCGGCCGCGGTCGCGCGCCCCGAGTCGCCGCTCTTCATCGTGGCCGCCCGCGCGTGGCGCGGCAGCCCGGCGATCCGCGCGCCTCTCGAGGCGGCCCTCGACTCGCCGGCGCGCCAGGGCGCCTCGGCGGCGGAGGCCGCGAGCACGCTGCTCCACGCCGAGCCCCCGCTCAGCCCGCGCGATCGGCGGCTGCCGTCGGTGCTCGCCGCCGCGCCGGCGCCGGAGCGGGCCGAGCTGGTCAACGCGCTGTGCATGAAGGGGGCGGCGCTGGCGCTCGTCGCGCCGCACCTCGAGGCCCTGCTCACCTCGGCCGACGAGCGGGTGACCGCGCAGCTGATCGGCGTCGCCATCTGGCTCAAGGCGCCCAAGGCCCAGGCCCTGCTGCGCCAGCTTCTCCCGCGCGTGGTCGACGTGGATCTGCGCACCGACATCGAGGAGGCGCTGGGCGAGGTCCCCGCCTCGTACTGGGCCGAAGGCTAGCGACGATGCGCGGTCGCCTGGCGATCGCGGTCGCCCTGGCCGGGGCGGTCGCGGTCGGCGCAGCTTGCGGGACGTCGAGCAGCGGCTCCGGCGCGTGCGGTCCGGGGGACTCGGACGGCATCACCGGGGGAAGCTTCACCTTCGACCTGGCGGTGACGGACACGGCGTTCTCGCCCATCCTGCTCAAGGCGCAGAACCGCGCCTACGTGACGCTGACCCTGACCAACAACGGGAGCCGACCGCACGATCTGGTCATCGACTGCCTGGCCACCCCCAACGACAACGGGTGCCCCGCCACGTCGTGCTTCGCCGACGCCGGCATCGGCGCCGTGGCCCCCGGCGCGAGCGCGACCGCGACCTTCACCACGCCCAACCCCGAGGGCATCTACGACTTCCGCTCCGACCTGCCCGGCGACACGGCGCTCACCGGGCAGTTCATCGTCCAGTGAGCGGCCTGCGCGTCGGAGGGCCGGCGGCGCTGGCCGTGCTTCTCGTTGCCTCGCGCGCCGCCGCGCAGGCCGAGCCACCGCCCCAGCCGCCCCAGCCACCGCAGCCACCGCCCGAGGTCGTCGAGGTGCACGCCTCCAGCTGGTCGTCGCCGCGCGGCCTGGGCGACGTCCGCATCCAGCGCGAGCTCCTCGACGCGTCGCCCCGCCAGCAGACCAGCGAGATGCTCTCCGCCGCCCCGGGCTTCTTCGTCGATCACGAGGACGGCGAGGGCCTCGGCAACGACGTCTACCTGCGCGGCTTCGATCTCGACCACGGCTCGGGCATCGAGATGCGCGTCGGCGCCATCCCCATCAACATCCCCACCCACATCCAGGGGCAGGGCTACGCCGACGCCAACTTCATCATCCCCGAGGTCGTCCGCGGCATCCGCGTCCTCGGCGGCCCCTACGATCCGCGCCAGGGCGACGCGGCCATCGTGGGCAGCGCCTACTTCGACCTGGGGATGCCCGAGCGCGGCTACCAGCTCAAGTCGTCGTACGGGTCGTTCGACCAGTGGCGCCTGGCCGGCATCGCCGCGCCGCGCGAGGCCGACGAGGACACCTTCGCCGCGTTCTCGCTGCGCCAGACCGACGGCTTCGGGCAGAACCGCGCCGCGCAGTCCGGCTCGGTCAACGCGCAGGTCGGCCTCGACCTCGGCGCGCGCGATCGCCTGCGCCTGCTCGCCACCGCCTACGGCGGCCGCGCCTCGCTCGCGGGCGTCGTGCGCCAGGACGACCTCGACGCCGGACGCGTCGGCTACTACGGCTCCTACCCGTACTTCGCCCAGGGGCAGGGCGTGCAGTCGTCGCGCGTGATCCTCGGCGCCGACTTCGAGCACGTCGCCGAGAGCGGCGCGCGCTTCGAGCTCGCCCCGTGGTTCATGTGGACCGACTTCCGCGCCCGGCAGAACTTCACCGGCGCCCTCGAGAGCTCGCAGATCGACCCCACCCAGTCGGGCAGGGGAGACCTCTTCGAGTCGACCAACCTGGAGAGCGCGGCCGGGATGACGGCGCGCTTCCACACCGCGCCGGCGCGCCTCGGGAGCGCCGGCGAGATCGCGGCCGAGCCGGGCGTCACCGTGCGCGCGGGCCGCACCAGCCAGACCCGCAGCCTCCTCGAGCCGGACACGCTCCAGGCGTGGGACCGCCGCATCGACGCGGGCCTGACCACGCTCGACGCCGGCGCCTACCTCGATCTCGACGTGCGCCTCTTCAAGCGCCTGCGCATCTCCGGCGGCCCTCGCGCGGACCTGCTGGTCGAGTCGATCGACGATCACCTGGCCAACGTGGTGCCGGCCGGTGCCGCGCCGCCGGGATCGCTGCCCGGCGCCACGCGCGACGTCGCCGGCGTCGCGGCGGGGCCGCGCATCAACGTGGCCTACCAGGTGACGCGCGAGCTCACGCCGGTCGCCTCCTACGGCGAGGGCTTCCGCTCGCTCGGCGCGACCGGTCTCGGCGAGGGCTCGCAGCCGTACTCCAAGGTGCGCTCGGTGGAGGCCGGCTTCCGCGCCCAGACGCGCGACGAGCGCTACACCACCACGCTCGCCGTCTTCGAGACCTGGGTCGCCAACGAGCTCGTCTTCGAGGCGGCGGCGGGCGGCCTCACCACCGAGGGCGCCAGCATCCGCCGCGGCGTCGTCAGCGCCTTCGTGGCCAGGCCCTTCCGCTGGCTGCTCGCCTCCACGACCCTCTCGGTCACCGACGCCACCTTCGAGACGCTGGTCGCGGGCGTGGGCCACTACGTCCCCAACATCCCGCCCATCCTGTTCCGCACCGACGTGACCGTGCGCGGCCCCTTCGCCACCGTCCACGAGCGCCCGCTCGTCGGCCGGATCGGCCTCGGCTACACGCTCCTCTCCGCCCGCCACCTCACCGACACGGTCGTGGGCCCCACCAGCCACGTCCTCAACGCCAGCGCCGGCGTGCGCTACGGCTGGATCGAGCTCGGCGTCGACGCCTTCAACGTCCTCGGCCTCCAGTACCCCGACGACGAGCAGGTCTACGTCTCCAACTGGAGCCTGCTCCCCGGCCAGCAACCCGCCTCCGTCGCCCGCCACATCGTCGCCGCCCCCCCGCGAACCATCCTCGCCACCCTCACCCTCCACTTCTGACCGCCCGCGCCCGCGCCCACGCCCGCGCTTGCCCCCCCTCCAACCCCGATGCTACGTGCGGTGCAGTCCTTGCTCCGCCCCCCGCCCATGCGCTCCTTCCTCCCGCGACTCGCCATCTTCGTTGCCACCGCCGCGCCGTGCCTCGCCGGCGGATGCTCGCGTGGCAACAGCGAGGCGCCCGCCTCGAGCTCCGGCGCCGCCCCCTCCTCGAGCGCCGTCGCCGCCGCGTCGTCCTCGGCCCCCGCGACGCCCCCTCCGTTCCCCATCTCCGCGGCCAGCGTGCAGTCCGTCATCAACCCCGACAACCTGCCCGTCTACTCCGGGCCGACCGGCAGCGTCGAGGGGACCATCACCGTCACCGGCCCGCGCGCGCCCGACGTCCCCATCGACACCACCAAGTGCCCCGCCGCGCTCGACACCTACGGGAAGCTCTTCCGCGAAGGGACGCCCGCCGCGCCCGGCGGCCCGCGCCCGCTCGCCGACGCCGTGGTGGTCGTCGTCGGGTACAGCGGCTTCGTCCCCGACAAGACCGACGTGCAGCACCTCACCATCGGCACCAACTGCGCCTACCCGTCGCGCACCATCGCCATCACCTACGGGCAGCGCCTCGAGATCTCCAACAAGACGAGCCTCCTCTTCGCGCCCGTCATCGACTCGACCATGACCCCGGCGGTCATGGTGGCGCCCCCGCTCGAGAACGGCGAGCCGGTGCGGGTCTACCCCACGCGCTCCGGTCGCTTCCAGCTCACCGACCGCCTCCAGATCTTCGTGAACGAGGACCTCTACGTCTTCCGCCACCCGCTGCACGCCGTCACCGACGCGAGCGGGCACTACCGGATCGACGGCCTGCCTGTCGGCAAGCTCAAGGTCGGCGTGACGCACCCCGCCTTCGAGGGGGGCGCCGAGTCGCCCGTCGACGTCGTCGCCGGCGTGGTCCAGACCGTCGACCTCGGCGTCGTCTACAAGCCCAAGGCGCCGAAGAAGCCCTACGTCGACCCGACCCTTCCGCCGCTCCGCCTCCGAAACGACTAGAGGTATCTTCTCCGGGCCAGGCCCGCATGCTCCCCGACGCCGTCGTCCAGAAGCTCGACGCCCTGCCGCCCCGGCCGGGCGTTTATCTCTTCAAGGACAAGAAGGGCGTCGTCGTCTACGTCGGCAAGGCCAAGAGCCTCCGCTCGCGCGTGCGCAGCTACTTCCAGGACGGGCAGGGCGACGCGCGCGCCTTCATCCCCATCCTGCAGCGGACCATCGGCGACCTCGAGACCCTCGTCACCGCCAACGAGAAGGAAGCGACGATCCTCGAGAACAACCTCATCAAGGAGCACCGGCCCCGCTACAACGTCAAGCTCCGCGACGACAAGGACTTCATCACGCTGCGCCTCGGCCAGGCCGCCGACACGGGCGCCCCCGGCGCCTCCCGCGCGCCCCGCGACGCGTGGCCGCGCCTCGAGGTGGTGCGGCGCCCGAAGCCCGACGGCGCGCGCTACTTCGGGCCGTACCATTCGGCCACCGCCGCGCGGCGCACGCTCCACCTCGTCAACAAGCACTTCCAGCTCCGCACCTGCAGCGACGTCGAGTTCGCCAGCCGCAAGCGCCCGTGCCTCCAGCACCAGATCAAGCGCTGCCCCGCGCCGTGCGTCCTGCCCGTCGAGCCCTCCTGGTACGCCGAGCAGGTCGACGCCGTCTCCAAGTTCCTCGAGGGCCGCCACGACGAGCTGTCGCGCGAGCTCGACGACCGCATGAAGCAGTCCGCGCGCGAGATGCGCTTCGAGCTCGCCGCCGTGTACCGCGACCAGCTCCGCGCCATCGAGAAGGTCCGGCAGGAGCAGCGCGTCGTCACCATCGACGACATCGACCGCGACGTCATCGGCTTCTACCGCGAGGGGGAGCTGGTCGAGATCGCCCTCCTGCACGTGCGCGCCGGCAAGCTCCAGGACGTGGGGACCTACTCCATCAAGCAGGCGGAGATCCCCGACGACGAGATCGTGGCCGCCTTCGTGTCGCAGCACTACGGCTCGCCGCTCGGAAGGCCGCGCGGGCGTGTGAGCGAGGGCGCGGGTGCGGGCGCGGGCGCGGGCGCGGGCGCGGGCGAAGACGCCGAGGCCGACGAGGGACCGTCGGAGGCGGCGACGCTGACCATGCTGGTGCCCGACGAGATCATCCTGCCCTGCGAGCTCGAGGCCCTCGCCGGGATCGCCGAGTGGCTCTGCGAGCGCGCGGGTCACAAGGTGGTGCTGCTCCACCCCCGGCGCGGCCACCGCGTCGACCTCGTGGCGATGGCCACCGCCAACGCGCGCCACTCCTTCGCCGAGAAGCAGCGGCACAGCGACGACGTCCAGGAGCGCCTGCGCGATCTCCAGGAGCGCCTGCGCCTGCCGACCCTCCCGCGCCGCATCGAGTGCTGCGACATCTCGCACCTCGGCGGGGGCGACACCGTCGGCGCCATCGTGGCCATGACCGACGGGGCGCTCGACAAGAAGCGCTACCGCACCTTCAACGTCCGCGGCGACGCCGTGCGCGACCAGTCCGGCAACGTCAACGACGACTACGGCTCGATGTACGAGGTGCTCGCCCGCCGCTTCCGCCGCGCCATCAAGGCCGAGGAGCTGCCCGACTCGCTCGCCGAGGGCGCGCCGGAGCGCGAGGCCGACACGACCTGGGACGCGCCCGATCTCTTCGTGGTCGACGGCGGACGCGGCCAGCTCGCCGTCGCCCTCGCCGCGGCGCACGATCTCGGGCTCCACGATCTGTCCGTCGTCGCCCTGGCCAAGGAGCGCGAGAACCTCGCCGGCGAGACGCTGGTCGATCGCGTCTACCTGCCCGGCCAGAAGAATCCGCTCCCGCTGCGCAGCACCACGACGTCGCTCTTCCTCCTCGCCCGCATGCGCGACGAGGCCCACCGCTTCTCGAACCGCGCCCGCATGCGCCTCGGCAAGAAGCGCCGCTTCCACTCCCCCCTCGACGACGTGAAGGGCCTCGGCGAGAAGGCCAAGAAGGCGCTCCTCCAGCACGTGGGCAACCTCGCCGCCATCCGCGCCGCCCCCGACGCCACGCTCCTCGCCGTCCCCGGCGTCACCCCCCGCCACGTCAAGGCGCTGCGGGCCGCTTACCCGGCGAACCTACATGCCTCCACCACGCCAACGCCGGAGAGCAATCGGCAACCGAGTTGACTCTTCGTTTGCGCGGCGCCCCCCTTTTTCCGTAGGATTCCCGCGGCACGCGGCCTGCTAACATGCGGCAGAGCCCCGAGGAGCACGATCATGAATCGAAGGTTCAAGCACGGAGCCCTGATTGCCGCCGTCGTCGGTTCGCTGGGGATCGTGGGCGCCGGGTGCCTCACCCGCCCCGTCGAGCACGCCGACCCGCTGACGAAGACGAACTTCACGTCGGTCGTCCACAACCAGACCGTCGACAAGCTCGA
>DATBQU010000272.1:0-6827 GCA_036560665.1 Polyangiaceae bacterium | reverse complement strand
CCTTCCGCGACCGCGACCGCGACCGCGACCGCGACCGCGACCGCGACCGCGACCGCGACCGCGACCGCGACCGCGACCGCGACCGCGACCGCGACCGCGACCGCGACCGCGACCGCGACCGCGACCGCGACCGTCCACGTTCCCCCCGCCCTGCCTGCGGGGCGGGGGGCCAGGGGGGTGGGGTCAGACGACCGGCAGCCCCCGTCGCGCCTCGCGCTTCGCCTCTGCCGCCGCCATCGGCCGCTTCGGCACGCCGCCGAGCGAGTGCCGGTTCGCGCGCACCACCTCGACCTCGACGATCTCGCCGACCAGCCCGCCCGCCCCCGGCGCCTCGACGTGCACGATCTCGTGCTGCTCGGTCCGGCCCTGCACGCGGTCGCGCGACAGGTCGCCCCTCTCGCTCTTGCTCGCGCCCTCGACCAGCACCCGCTGCGTCGTGCCCACCAGCGACGCCAGGTGCGCCGCGCCGAGCTCCTCGGCCGCCTCGAACAGGCGCGCCAGGCGCTCGCTCTTCACGCCCTCTTCCACGTCGTCCTTCAGCCGCAGGGCCGGCGTGAACGGGCGCGGCGAGTACTTGAAGCCGAAGAGCGACACGAAGCCGACCTCGCGCACCAGCGACAGCGTCTGCGCGAAGTCGTCCTCCGTCTCGCCCGGGAAGCCGACGATGACGTCGGTCGACAGCGTCAGCCCCGCCCGCGCCCGCCGCAGGCGCTCCGCCCGCGCCACGTACTCGGCGCGCGTGTAGCGCCGGATCATCCGGCGCAGGACGCGGTCGCTCCCCGACTGCACCGGAAGGTGGACGTGCGCCGCCAGCAGGTCGAGCTCGCCGTGGGCGCGCGCGAGCGACGCGGTGGCGTGGCGCGGGTGCGGGCTGGTGTAGCGCAGGCGCGCCAGCGACGGGACCTCGCGGGCGATGGCGCGCAGCAGGTGCGGGAACTGCGTCTCGTCGGGATCGTCGCTCTCCGGGGGCGGCAGCGCGGCGTCGCGGAAGCTGTCCACCGTCTGGCCGAGCAGCAGCACCTCGCGCGACCCGGCGTCGACGAAGCGGCGCACCTCGTCCACCACCTCGCGCGCCGGGCGGTACCGCTCCGGGCCGCGCGTGTAGGGCACGACGCAGAAGCTGCACCGCTCGTCGCAGCCCTTCATCGTCGTCACCATCGCCACCACCGGGGCGCGCCCCGGCCGCGGGTCGGCGGTGAGGAAGCGGGGCGCGGCCAGGTCGAACTGCGTCCGCGCCACCGGCGGCGCGCCGCCCATCTGCTCGAGCAGCAGCGCCGGCAGCTCGGCCACGTTGTCGGGCCCGATGACGAGATCGACGTGCTTCACCCGCGCGAGCAGCTTCTCGCCCTCCTGCTGCGCCACGCAGCCGGCCACGGCGATCACCAGGTCGGGCCGGGCGCGCTTGAGCGGCGCCAGCTTGCCCACCTCGCTGCGCAGCTTCTGCTCCGCCTTCTCGCGCACGCTGCACGTGTTGAAGACGACCAGATCCGCCTCCTCCGCGCTGGCCGCCGCCGTGCCGCCCGCCGCGCGCAGCACGCCCTCCATGCGCTCGGAGTCGTGCACGTTCATCTGGCAGCCGAAGGTCTGGACGAGGTAGCGGAAGCTCACCGGAGGCGGCCGGACGATAGCGCAGTCTGGTACCGTGGGCCCGCCCTTGCCTCACCGCAAATCGTCGCTCTCCCGGCCCCCGCCGCCGCGGCCCACCCTGCCCATCGCCGTGGCCGTTCGCCGCAGCCTGGCCCAGGGCTACTCGCTCACGCGGCTGCGGCAGGACGCGCTGGCGGGCGTGGTGGTGGGCATCGTGGCGCTGCCGCTCTCGATGGCGCTCGCCATCGCCGTGGGCGCGCCGCCGCAGCACGGCCTCTACACCGCCATCGTGGCCGGCATCGTGGTGGCGCTCCTCGGCGGCTCGAAGCACCAGGTCACCGGGCCCACCGCGGCGTTCGTGGTCATCCTCGCCCCCATCGTCTCGAAGTACGGGCTGTCGGGGCTGCTCACCGCCGGGCTCATGGCGGGGATCCTCCTCGTGCTGATGGGGGCGATGCGCCTCGGGCGCCTCATCGAGTTCATCCCGCACCCGGTCACCACCGGCTTCACCGCCGGGATCGCCACGGTGATCGCCACGCTCCAGATCAAGGACGCGCTGGGGCTGCCGGTGGCGAAGCTGCCCGACGGGTACTTCGAGAAGGTGGGCGCGCTTTGGGGCGCGCGCCACGACGCCTCGCTGGCGGAGCTCGGCGTGGCGGCGGCGACGCTGGCGCTGCTCCTGACGTGGCCGCGCCTCACCAAGGCGGTCCCCTCGCCGCTGGTGGCCATCGCCCTGGTGACCCTCGGCGCCACGGCGCTGGCGCACCTGTCGCCGGCTTTCCACGTCGCCACCATCGGGTCGCGCTTCCACTCCGTCGTCGGCGGGCGCGAGGTGGCGGGCATCCCGCAGGTGCCGCCGATGCCGGTGCTGCCGTGGGGGGCGGGCGGGATCACCCTCGGCACGGTGCGCGAGCTGATGGGGCCGGCGCTCGCCATCGCCATGCTGGGCGCCATCGAGTCGCTGCTGTCGGCCGTCATCGCCGACGCCATGACGGGCAAGAAGCACGATCCCAACGCGGAGCTGGTGGGCCTGGGCATCGGCAACATGGTGGTGCCCTTCTTCGGCGGCATCGCCGCCACGGGGGCGCTGGCGCGCACCGCCACCAGCATCCGCGCCGGCGCCACGTCGCCTTTCGCCGCGGTCATCCACGCGCTGGTGGTGCTGGGCGTGGTCCTGGCCGCGGCGCCGCTGGTGGCTTACGTCCCCATGGCTTCCCTCGCCGCGCTGCTGCTGCTGGTGGCGTGGAACATGAGCGACGCGCGTCACTTCGCGCACGTCCTGCGCGTGGCGCCGCGCAGCGACGTGGCGGTCCTGCTCACCTGCTTCGCGCTGACGGTGGTGTTCGACATGGTGGTCGCCATCGGCGTCGGCGTCGTGCTCGCCGCGCTGCTCTTCATGAAGCGCATGTCCGAGCTGACCAGCTCGCGCGTGCTGGCGCCGCTGTCGCAGCAGGACTCGACGCACGTGGTGCCCAAGGGGGTGAGCGTCTACGAGATCGCCGGGCCGCTCTTCTTCGGCGCGGCGCAGCGCGCGATGGGGGCCATCGAGACGGCGGGCGTGGGGGCGCGCGCGGTGGTGCTGGCGCTGGGCACGGTGCCGGCCATCGACGCCACCGGGCTGGTGGCGCTCGAGAGCGCCATCGAGCAGCTGCGCCTGGCGAAGAAGCTCGTCGTCATCTCCGGGCCGCTTCCCGAGCCGCGGCGCGTCTTCGAGAAGGCCAACCTGGAGGTGAGGCACGAGCACGTCTTCCTGGCCGACACGCTGGCCGAGGGGATCCAGCTCGCGCAGGACCTCATCCTCTTGCAGCCGGAGAGCGCGCGGCAGCAGCCCTGAGCCCGGCTCGGGGAGACAGAACACCCCGACCTGTGACGTCCTGGCTGATGTGGCCGCAACGTGGGGCCGGGGGCGGCGGCGAACGCTGCGAATATCGCGGGAAATCGCGGTCCGGCACGGCGGCTGCTTGGAGGTCCAGCGTGTCCATGAATTTCCAGTGGCTCGCCCCCGACCTCGGTCCGCTCACCCTCGCACGGCCGCCCCACGGCGTGGTGGCCCCGGGCCTCGCCCGCACGCGATCACGCCCCGCCGAGCAGATCGCGCCGCTCGTCCTGGTCGTCGAGGACGATCCCTCGCTCCAGGAAGCGATGCGTCGCCACCTCGCCGGCAAGCGGCTCGAGGTGGCGACGGCGCTCGACTACCAGGCTGCCCTGAAGTGGCTGGCGAGCCACACCCCCGCCCTGGCCTGCATCGATCTCTGCCTTCCCACCGAGTCGGGCTACGAGCTCTGCGAGCACTTCCGCCGCACCCCGGCGCTGTCGCGCGTGCCCATCCTGGTGACGAGCGAGCGCGGCTTCGCCGAGGACATGGCGAACGCCGAAGAGGCCGGCGCGAACGCGTTCCTGAGGAAGCCCTTCGCCATGCGTCTCCTGGCGGAGACCGTCGAGGAGCTCCTGGAGCGCTGATGGACACTCTCACGTCGGAGAGGTCCACGCTGGGAAGGGAGCACGCGAGTCCGTCGCAGCGCTCCACCGCGGAGCCGGACGGGGCGCGCGAGGAGATCGACGACGCGCGCGCGCCGCCGGGGATGCTCGTCGACGGCACCTACCGGCTGCTGCGCCCGCTCGGGCGCGGGGGCATGGGGATGGTGATGCTGGCGCGCGACGAGTCGCTCGACCGGGACGTCGCCATCAAGCTGATCCGCCCCCCGCGCCTCGGCAGCGGCCACCGCGACCGCTTCCTGGCCGAGGCCCGCGCCATGGCCCGGGTGAGCCACCCCAACGTGCTCCAGATCCACGGGATCGGGCAGCACGACGGCACGCCCTACCTGGTCATGGAGTACGTGGAGGGCCAGACCGTGGCCGCCTGGCTCCGCGAGACGAAGGAGGCGGGGACGCTCCCGGACATCGACGCGTCGCTGCGGATCCTCGACGCCACGTGCCGCGGCACCCAGGCCATCCACGACGCCAAGACGGTGCACTGCGACCTCAAGCCGAGCAACCTCCTGCTCGACGTCGACCTGAGGGTGCGCGTGGCGGACCTCGGGCTGGCGGATCTGATGCGCGATCTGCTCAGCTCGCGCAAGCACGAGCGGGCAGGGACGACGGCCTACATGGCGCCCGAGATCGAGCAGGAGGCGGAGGTGGCGCCGGACCTCGTGGCGCGGGCCGACGTCTACTCGCTGGGGTGCATCGCCTACGAGCTGCTGACCGGCTACGTGCCCTTCGAGGGGCCGATGAAGCTGGCGGCGCTCCTCGAGCGCGCGGTCACGACGCCGCTGGCGCCGAGCACGCTGCGGCCCGATCTGGACCTGGCGTTCGACGACGTCATCCTGCGGGCGCTGGCCGCCAATCCGGCCGAGCGCACGCCGAGCGCGGAGACGTTCCGGCGCGAGCTCGTCGCCGCGCGCGACGGCACCAGCGAGCCGGCGCGCATCCTCGTGGCCGACGACGATCGCGATTTCCGCGAGGTGCTGGTGGAGCTGCTGCGGCACGAGTTCCCCCGCGCCGAGATCGAGGCGGTCGAGGACGGCGTGCAGGCGCTGGCGGCGTTCGACGCCCGCCGTCACTCCGTCGCCATCGTCGATCTGGCCATGCCCAAGCTCGACGGCCTCGAGCTCACCGGCCACCTGCGCGCGCGCGCCACCGCGTCGAGGGTGCCCATCATCATCCTGACCGCGTCGGGCGGGCCCGCCGAGTGGAAGCGGCTGGCGTCGCTCGGCGCCGACGGCTTCCTGGTCAAGCCCGTCGACATGGCCGACGTGGTGAGCCTCGTCCGCCGCACGCTCCGTCAGCGTTCGCGCAGCGTGCGCCCGCCTGCCGTCGCCTGACGGGCGTAGGCGGCGATGGCGTTTGCCCCCAGCGCGGTTCCGCCGCCGGTGCCGTCGTGGCCCGTCTTCACCGGCACCCGCGCGCGGAGCTGCGTCGGCGGCGGCGGTTGCCGGGGCAGATCGACGGTGAAGACGCACCCCTTGCCGGGCAGATCGCGGATGCGAAGCTCGCCGTGGAGCGCCTTCACCGCCTTGAGGCAGATGGCCAGCCCCAGGCCCAGGCCCGAGCGGTCGCCGCCGCGCTGGACGAAGGGCTGGAGCAGCGTCTCGGTCTTGCCCGGGGGAAGGCCGCCGCACTCGTCCTCGATGTCGATGAGGACGCGGTTGGCCGTCGTGGTCGCGCGCAGCTTGACCGTCGAGCCCCGGCGCGTGAACTTGAAGGCGTTGTGCACCAGGTTGGCCACCGCCGCGGCGAGGATCTGCCGGTCGGCCTCCACGATGACCTCGGGCGGCAGCGTGGTCACGGCCAGCGAGAGCCCGCGCGTCACCGCCACCGACGAGGCGCCGATCTCGACCTCCTCGATGATCTCGCACACCGGGATGCGCTCGAGGACCTGCATGCCCGCGTCGAGGCGCACGTCGGCCAGCGAGCGATCGATGAGCGCCTGGAGGCGCATCAGGCTGCGATCGTGGATGGCGCTGGTGCTGCCGCCGGGGGCGACGACGCCGCGCTTGATGCTGGAGAACGAGAGGATGGCGGCGTTGAGCGCGTTGCGCATCTCGTGGGCGAGGATGCCGAGGCGCTCGAGCCCCTCCTCGGCGATCGCGCGCTCGCGCCGCCCGGAGTAGGCGGTGACCGCGCCGGCGATGGCGTCGTCGAGGCAGAGGTTGAGGGTCTGGAACTCGTGGACCGAGACCTGGGCGTTCTTGGTGACCGCGAGCCCGGTGATGATCTGGCAGAGATCCCCGTAGTCGTGCACCACCTGTCCGACGGTGAGCCCCTGGGAATAGCGCTGGTCGCCGTGCACGCCGGCGCTGGTCTGGATCTCCGCGTGGTCGACCGACTCGAGCGAGTCGGCGCGCCGCAGCGCCTCGCCCAGCTGCTCGAGGAAGGCGGGCAGGCCGTGCGTCAGCTCCGCCTCCGTGGCCATCGGCGCGTTGCGTGTCGCCACGCGCGTCCGTGCCGAGGCGAGGATTTCCTCGCGGTGGTCGGAAATGAAGTCACGGAGCATGCTGAAGACAGTAGGCCTCGACCAACTGAATACAAGACACGGGATGGTCATTCTGCCGCGCCCGTCCGTCCCGCGCCTCAACTGGGCAGTGGTCACTGGCGCAGTAGGGGACAGCGCACGAATGTCTCGGCTGTGGCGAAATGGCTGCTCGGCCGCAAACGCGCGGTCGCATGGTCACCCGCCGTTCCTGTGGCGTTCCCGTGGTTTCCCCTGGTTTGCCCGGCTCTGCCCGGGTCTCGCCTGC
>DATBQU010000271.1:0-24392 GCA_036560665.1 Polyangiaceae bacterium | reverse complement strand
CGGAGTGCCACGAGGACGGCGAGTCCGAGTACCACGGCGCGAGCGGCCCCTTGCAGGTGACGCGGCAGCAGGGGATCAGCACCGTGTCCGACGCGTTCGTCGAGGCCATCAGCGGGGCGTGCGGCGTCCCGCGCATCGAGGACTTCAACGCCGAGCGCCAGGAGGGGGCGAGCACGTTCCACATGACGTGCCGCGACCGCAAGCGCTCGAGCAGCGCGGTGGCCTTCCTCCACCCCGCGCTCGAGCGGCCCAACCTGACGCTCGTCTCCCGGGCCACCGTGGCCGGCCTCGTCCTCGAGGGCGGGCGCGCATGCGGCGTGCGCTACGTGAAGGACGGCAAGACCGCGATCGCCCTCGCCGAGCGCGAGGTGATCCTGTCCGCCGGCGTCATCGGCACGCCGCAGATCCTGCTCCTGTCCGGCATCGGCCCGGCCGACGAGCTGCGCGCCATGGACATCGAGCCCGCCTGCGACGTCCCCGGCGTCGGCAAGAACCTGCAAGACCACCTGATGGCGCCGCTGCGCTTCCTGGCCACCAAGGACACCGGCCACCGCAGCACGGCGTCGCACTTCTTCAAGGGGATGCTCGACGAGTACCTGTTCGGCCGCGGGTGGTTCGGCAAGACGTTCCTCGAGGGCGGGGCCTTCGTGAAGAGCGACGCGTCGCGGTCCATCCCCGACGTCCAGTTCCACTCCATCCCCTGGGCCTACCCCGAGCCGAACGACGACGGGCCCGACGATCCCGTCATCAGCAAGGAGCACTCCTTCACCATCCTGCCCGGGCTCATCTACCCCCGGAGCCGCGGGCAGGTGACGCTGCGCTCGAAGGATCCGTTCGAGGCGCCGGCCATCGATCCGCGCTACCTCGCCGAGGACGACGACATGAAGCTCCTCGTGGCGGGCTTCAAGATGGCGCGCGCCATCGCGGCCGCGCCGCCGCTCGCGGCGTACCTGCGCGGCGAGGCGACGCCCGGGCCGGCGGCGAAGACCGACGCGGAGATCCGCGCCGCCATCCGCCTGTACGCCAAGACCATCTACCACCCCGTCGGCACCTGCCGCATGGGGACCGACCGGCTGGCGGTGGTCGATCCCGAGCTGCGCGTGCGCGGCGTCGAGGGGCTGCGCGTCGCCGACGCCTCGATCATGCCCACCATCACCGGCGGCAACACCAACGCCCCCTCCATCATGATCGGGGAGAAGGCGTCGGATCTCATCCGCGAGCGCGGGCACCGCGATGGGACCGCGCTGGCCTCGTAGCGCAGCCTGGTGCGTCGCGGCGCCGTGCGTCGCGTGCGTCGTGGCGTGCGCGCAGGACGTGGTGCAGCCCGACGTCGGCACCGAGGCCTCGTGCGGCGACGGCGTCGTGCAGTCCGGCGAGGCGTGCGACGTGGCGAGCCCCGGATGCGTCAGCTGCCAGATCGTCCCCGGCTGGCTGTGCCCGGGGAACGTCTGCACGCTGATCTGCGGCGACGGCGTGGTCGGCACGGCGGGCAGCTGCGACGCCCCGCGGCGCGACACCGACTGCGACATGACCGGCTACTGGGCCGGACGCGCGACCGACTACACGAAGGACGCGGTCCTCGGCAACGTGCAGACCTCGAGCAACTGGTACCTGTTTCACCTGCAGCAGAGCGGGACCGACTTCCAGGTCGTCGAGCAGCTCGACTGCGGCGTGCACGTCACCGGCAGCGCGACGGTCGACTACACGCCGGGCTCGCTGCGCGGGATGATGTACCTCAATCGCATGGACGGCGGCGGGTCGCGCCCGGCGCGCCACGGCACGTCGCAGGCGGCGGACGGAGGCTGCGCCGTCACCCTCGACCGCTGGTACAACATGCGCGGCGGCGCGGACGCGCTCCTGCCGGCCGACTTCTCGACGCACCCCGCGCTGGCGTCGCTGCCGCCGCTGCCGACGGTGAGCGATCCGGTGACCAGCAACGACTTCCCCGCCGGAGCCACCGATCCGGACGGCGACGGGATCCCCGGGATCGGGCTGCACATCACGGGCGTCTTCTCCGGAACGCGCAACGAGGTGCAGCGCGACTGGAAGGAGTACGCGACGGCGGCGGGCGCGCCGGTGAAGGCGGGCGCGCTCTCGCTCGACGTCCGCGGCACGTTCGACCTGCAGGGCAGCGTGCTGCGCGTGACCGACTGCGGCACGGCCTGCGCGCTCATCGCGTCGGCCGCCCACGTGGACTCGGCCATCCCCGGGCGGCTCACGTTCGCGTTCATCGGCAAGACGCCGGGCAGCGCTCGCGTCGCGCCCGTCGTGGCCGGCGTGCCGCGACAGAGCCTCGACGCCGATCTGACCACGTGCGCCAACGTCCGCCTGATGCTCCCCCACGATCCTTCCGTGCCCTCCGTCCCAGGTCCGTGAGCCCATGACGCGTCGCCGCCTCCTCGTCCTGTCCGCCTGCGCCGCCTGCGCCGCTCGCCTGCTGTGGCCCGGCGCCGCGCTCGCGTCCCCGCTCATCGAGACGGCGGGGGCCATCGGCGGCAACGCGGGCGAGCAGGGCGTCGTGGCCGGGCCCGGCGCGGCGTCCACGTACTTCAACCCGGCGCTGCTGACCGACGCGGACGAGGAGCTGCTGCTGGGCTTCTCGCTCCTCTCCGAGCAGATGGGGGTGACGCTCGACGGCCGTAACGGCGGGGACGTGCCGCTGATCGTCTCGGGGCGCGACGTCGTGACGCCGGGCGGGCAGCCGCTCGGCAACTCGGTGGTGCCGACGCAGTGGCTCCAGCAAGGGTGCCCGGGCGGGTCGGGGCAGGGCGAGTGCCCGCCGCCGGGCTACCTGGCGCGCCCGCGCCAGAGCCAGGGCACGAGCGGCAAGACGCGGACCTACCTCACGCTGGGCCTGGTGAAGCACCTCGTCAAGGATCGCTTCACGCTGGGCCTCTACACCATGCTGCCGCTGTCGAGCTTCACCACCGCGCAGGCGTTCTATCCGGACGAGCGCGAGGCGCTCTTCACCAACAGCCTGCACCCCGAGCTCTACGGCGACCGGCTGACGGCGGTGTCCCTCGTGCTGGGCGCGGGGTTCAAGCTCCTGCCCGGCCTGTCCATCGGCGCCGGCCTGTCCATCGGCCTGGCCAACGCAGCCACCTCGGCGGACTACGTCAACGACGCGACCAACTACAGCACGCTGCTGCTCAACAACGGGGTCACCACGCAGATCAACGTCGCCCCCACGGCGGGCGTGGCCTGGCGCCCGATCGACGCCCTGCGCATCGGCGGCGCGGTGCACAGCCCCGAGTCGTTCGCCATCGACACCACCATCGACGCCAGCCTGCCCTCGGGCACCGAGTCGGGCGCCACGCTGCGCGAGGTCTTCGACTGGATGCCGTGGTCGGTGGCCGTCGGCGCCGAGGGCGAGGTGGTGCACCGGGGCCGGTACCGGATGACGGTGGTCGGCTCGATCGACTACGCCTTCTGGTCGTCGTACCGCGACCGGCAAGGCAACAGCCCGAGCATGTACGGGAGCGATCTGGCCTGGAGAGACACCATGAGCCTCGCCGTGGGCACGCGGCAGTCTTTCGGCAGCTGGCGGGCCTTCGTCGATCTGAAGTACGTCCCGTCGCCGGTGCCCGAGCAGGTCGGGCGCTCCAACTACGTCGACAACGATCGCGTCGGGATCTCGGCCGGCGGCGACGTGGCGCTGAAGCTCGGACCGGCGCGCCTTCGCCCCGGGATCCAGATGTTCGCCAGCCGCCTGGTCCCGCGGCAGAACACCAAGGACGGCTCGAGGATCGTCGACGAGCTGCCCGACGGCTCCGTCTTCGGCTCGACGCACGATCCCGTGCCCGGCGCCCAGGGCCTGCAGACGAACAACCCCGGCTGGCCGGGGTTCGCCAGCGGCGGATGGCTCTGGGGCGGCACCATCACCGTGTCCGTCCCGCTGTGACGCGCCTCAGGGCGCGCTCCACGTCGAGCCCACCAGGCCCGCGGCCCAGAGCGTGGTCCACGCCGTGGCGGTGATCCACAGCGGCATCCGCCGCGCGCGCGGGCGGAGCACGCTCATGGTCGCCTCCCGGTCCTGCCCGCGAACGGCGCGCCACGTGGCCCCCACCTCGCGCACCACCCAGGCCCACGCGACGAGGAGCGGACCGGTGGTGACGAGCAGGCTCGCGCCGCGCCGCAGCGCCATCCACGCGAGCACGGCCAGGACCGCCGCGCCGCCCGCCGCCACCATGGCCGTCGCCAGCGCGAGGCACCGGTCGAGGCCGAGCGAGACCGCCGTCGTCGCGATCGCCGCGTCCTCGTCCTCCGGCAGATCCTCGGCCGTGTTCACCAGGATGATCCCTTCCTGCATCGCGCCGTAGGCCGCCACCAGCAGCGCCAGCGGCAAGGACAGCGCCGCCCCGAGGGCCCGGGCGACGAGCACCATCGGTCCCACGAAGATGACGGCCCAGAGCGTGGCCACCTGCCAGGCGCCGCGTCCCTTGGTCCGCAGCGGACCGACCGAGTACTGCGCGCCGAGCAGCAGGCCGAAGGCGACGAGCGCCACCAGCTCGGGGCGCGAGGTGACGACGGCGAGGTGCGCCGCGAGGCCCAGCGCGAGGGCCGCGCTGGCCGCGATCTGCCATGCGACCTGCGGGACGCCGAGGCCGTACACCGCCTCCGAGAGGCGCGTCTTGTAGACCGCGTCGAGGCGGCGGTCGGCCAGGCAGTTGATCATGTCGCCGAAGTGGAAGAGGAGCAGCACGAGCAGCGCGAGCTCGGCGAAGGAGCGCGAGGCGAGCGTGGCCACGGGGGCGACGAGCACGGCGGGCACGAGGACGATGGGGATCTCGGCCACCATGAACTCGGGCCGCCGGATGCGCACCGCGTCGCGCAGCGTGTCGCGCCACGTGCGCTCGGGATCATGCACGTTCACCCGGCGCAGATGGCGTCGCTCGCTGCCGGTGAAGGCGCGCCGCCCGTGCAAGAGGGCGTGGTTGTCGGCGATGACCACGTCGCCTGCCCGCCAGGCGTGCGCGAGGACCGCCTCCGGATGGTGCGTCGCGCGCCGCAGCTCGGTGATCATCCGCGCCGAGTCGAGGGGAGCGAGGCCCTCCGCGCGCACGCGCACCGGGTTGAGGTCGTCCACCGGCTCGGCGAAGCGAAGCACCGCCTCTCCCGTCCTCGGATGGGACCCGACCACGGGCGCCGAGAAGCGCCCACCGTAGTGCACCACCTTCTCGGTCTCGTAGACGAGCTGCAGGGCGCGCCACCGGTCGCGCGTCTCGTCGTCGGCCCGCGCCAGGACGCGCGTCGTGTCCACGAAGACGGTCTCGCCTCCGTCGACGGCCTCCGCCTCCACGCAGTGGAAGAAGAGCAGGCGCGGCGCGCGCCCGGCGAAGGCGCCGTCCCAGTGAAGGGGCACCTCCCGCGTCGTGTAGAGATAGTTCGTCGCGCGCGGCTCGGGCCGCAGCTCGTTCACCGCCCCGAAGGACCACGCCTGGAGCGGGCCCAGGCGACGCGCCGCCGCCGGGAGATCGCGCTTCGCGAACGGCCGCAGGCCGCGCACGACCACCACGCGGTGCGCCTCCACCCACGCGTGGACGCGCCCGGGCTCGAGCGCCTCCCACGGCGTCCCCTCCGGCAGCCGGACCTCGACGCCGAAGGGTCGGAGCGGGACGACCCGCGCCTCGACGGTCACGACGGCACCTGCATGAACATCGGCCGGCCGCCGGTCTCGACCGCCTCGGCGCCCAGCGCCTCGGCCTCGTGGCGTCGCATCAGCCGCGCGCCGTCCGCCCCCACCAGGGCCACGCCGTGCCACGGGGTCAGCCAGGCGTCGTCCGTCGGCAGGAAGGCGACGCCGATCTTGGCCGAGACGTCGGGCTGCGGATGGATGGAGAGGCGCAGCGCGCGCGGAAATGCCGCGCCGACCAGGCGGCTCCAGGCGTCGCTCCGGCGCACCACCTCGTAGGCGAGGGGGCGCGTCGCCTTGCGCGCCTGCGTGCGCGACGCCCGCGGTGCGGCGGCCATCGCGTCCTCGAAGAGGAAGCGGTGGATCCCGTCGATCTGAGCGCGCAGCGCGGGCGAGCCCCCGGCCTGCCGGTGGAGCTCCTCCACGCTCGAGCCGTAGGCCTCCAGCAGCGCGAGGCGTGCCTTCTCCGGGGGCATGGTGCCGAACGCATCCTCCAGCCCGAAGACGCGGATGCGGCCCCCGGTGTCGAGGTCGGCCAGCATCTCCTCCAGCGCCCGGCGATAGGCGACGACGTCGGCGTCCCGGACGCCCACCGCGTCGGCGAAGACGTGGCCGTCCGAGCAGAGCACGAGCTCCGCGCCGGGCGCGTGCGCCTCCTGGATCTCGGCGAGCAGCGCCGCGAGCGACTCGAGCGCCAGCGCCTCGGCGGTGTCGGGCAGCTTGCCGAGGACCTTGGTCCGGTTCGGCGACTTGGCGGGGAAGGCGGGCAGCACGAGCTGCACCGGCTCGCGGGCGTCGACGAAGCCCTGCACCCGCGGCAGGTGCAGCGCCCAGGCGCCGGGGCTCGGCTCGGACGGTGTGCCCGGCAGCGAGCGGCGGCGACGGAAGATCCGCTCCAGCACGAGGCGCGCGGTCTCTCCCGGCGCGAGGGCGCGCGACGTGCCGAAGGCCTTGCCGAACAGGGCGTCGACCCTGGCGCCGGTGGGGCCGTTCACCAGCCCCTCGAGGAGCGGGCGCGCCGCGATGGCGTCGCGGACCAGCGTGATGGCGTCGCGGGTGGTCGCTCCACCGGCGTCCGCGTCCTGGAGGAAGAGGAGCACCAGCAGCAGGTGCAGCGCGTAGAGCATCCGCGCGAGACGCGCGCCTTCGCCGGGCGAGGGCGCGTCGCTGGCCCCGCACACGGCGAGCCAGAACACTCCCGCCACCTTCGACCGCACGACCTCGGTCGTCGGCCCCAGCACGTGCGCGCGCGCCGTGGGATCCAGGGCGCGGACCGCCAGCGCCCGCAGCGCCGCCCGGTGGGGCTCGAGCAGCTCGAGCTTCCGCCGCATCGCGGCCTCGAAGCGCTGGCTGACCGTGCCGGCCGGCATGTCCGCGGCCCACTCCTCGAGCGCGCTCGCCAGCCGGTCGTAGAGCGTGAGGGCGAAGTGCTCCTTGGTCGGGAAGTAACGGCAGACCAGGCCCACCGAGACCTCCGCCTCGCCCGCGATGGCCTGGATGCCCGTGGCCTCGTAGCCGCGCTCGGCGAAGAGGCGCAGAGCCGCCTCGAGGACGCGCAGGCGGCTGCGCCGGGACCTGGGCTGATCGTGCCGGCTCGAGGCGGGCTCCATGGAAAGTGAATAGGTTCACTTTCCCCGGCGGCAAGCCCCCACGCGTGAGCGTACTCTCGGGGCACCCACCATGAACGATCTCCTCATGCGCCCGGCCTTCGCCATCTACGCGCTCTCGTGCGTGGTGCTGGTCCTGAACCTCTTCGCCCTCGCCGGCCTGACCGGGGGCATGCGCAACAAGACCAAGGTGGTCCTCAATCACGAGGATCGGAAGGTCAACTCCGGCGCCAAGGTGGATCAGAACGAGGCCGACCGGGTCGCCCGCCTCCTGCGCGCCCACCGCAACGCGCTCGAGAACTTCGTGCCCTTCGCGGTCATCGGCCTGCTCTACGTGCTGATGGGCGCGACGGGCCGCGGCGCGGCCATCTTCATGGGGACGTTCGTCGCCGCCCGCATCCTGCACTCGGTCGTCTACCTGTGGGCCAAGCAGCCGTGGCGCACCATCATCTACGCGGTCGGCGTCCTGGCGACGATGGGCATGCTGGTCCAGGTGACGCGCGTCCTCCTCGTCCTCCTCTAGTCAATGATGGGCGCAGGCGGCGGTGCAGGTCCGCTCGTCCTTCTGGCAGCGGGCCGGGCAGCCGTTGTCCTGGCAATCCTGGACGCACTGCTGCTCGGTCGCCGCGCACCCGGCGACGCACGCGTCGTTGCCCGTCGCGCCTGCCTCGGCAGGCGAGGGGCCCGCGTCCGGGGTGGCGCCCGTCGCATCCGGCGCAGCAGCGGCAGCTTCGCCCTGGGCGCCGCCGTCGCTCGACGCCGCTCCATCGGACTCGCCCAGCGTCCAGGTGCCCGTGCCCACGGCGAGCTCGCAGCCGGCCGCGGCGCCCCCCGCGAGGATGAGCAGCGCGAGGCACGCCACGCGCGTCACCATGCGAGCCCCACTGTGACGCCACCCCCCGAGCGACCGACGGTGGGGGCCACTCGCGTGCGCGACGCGAAGAGCAGGACGCCCCCCGCGCAGACCCCCGCCAGACCCACGGCGAGCCCGACGTCGGCGGCGCGCGCGAACGCCAGCGCGTCCTGGTGCGCCGCCAGGCCGCTCGGGTCGCGGCACACGCTCCCCGCGCAATCGGCCTCGCCGTCGCTCTGTCGCGAAAGGGCGCGCACCCCGAAGTAGCTCCCGACCGCGAGCCCCGCAGCCCCCACGCCGACGAGGACGTAGCCCAGCGTGCGGCGGACGTCCGCGGGCGGGTCCTCCGGGGCGACCTCCACGCGCAGCGTGCGGCCGGATCGGAGGTCCACACGCACGACACGGCTGGTGCGGCCCGGCGCGCTCGCGACGATCACGTGCGACCCGGGATCGACGGGCAGCGCGACGCCGAGGCTCGGCGGCCCGACGGCGACGCCGTCGCGGGTGACGGCGGTGGAAGCCGGCGCCTTCCCGCTCACCACGATGGCGAGGCGCGGCAGGGTCGGCTCGAGCGCGGCGGCGTGCTCCCTGGCGTACGCGTAACGCTCGTCGGTCGGTGCGAGGTCCTCGGCCACGGCGACGAAGTCGCCCCAGGCGGTGGCGGTCCGACCGAGGTGCTCCTCGCAGTCGGCGAGGTTGAAGAGCGTGCCGGTGGCCGGGTCGAGGCGCTGACTCTCGGCGAACTTGGCGCAGGCGCCGGGATAGTCGCCGCGGGTGACCAGCGCGCGCGCCTCGCGGAAGAGCTCCTCGGCCGCCGCGGTGTCCCGCGGCTGCGCGGCGGCCTGTCCGGCGACGAGCGCCGGCAACGCAGCGACGAGGAGCACCGAGATGCGCTGGACCACGGGGCATCGCATGGGCGGTCAGTGACGCTTGTCGAACATGGTGCGAATGGGCCGGACGGAGGACTCGATGGGTCGCCGGGTCTCGGCCGGGGGAAGGGCGCGCGGAGGGAGCGGCGCGGGTCCCCAGACCACGGCAGGCTGCCGTGGCGGGCGTGCGGTCGGGACGTCGCTCGAGATGGCGGGTGGCAGAGCCGGGGACGGAGCCGCCAGGTGAACCTCCATCGGCGCGACGACCGCCGGCGTGCGCGGGGTCGTGGGCGAAGGCTCGCGCGCCGGGGCAGAGACCCCGATGGCGGCCACGACGGCCAGCCCGATGGCGCCGGCGACGGCCATGACCCGCACGCGCCTGCCTCGCCGGGCGGCCAGGGCGCTCCTGGCCGGCATGGTCGGCGCGCTGCGGGGCGGCGGCCGGCTCGGCATGGACGGCGCCGTCACCGCAGCCGCGACGGGACCGTCGGCGGCGATCGCGCGGCCGCACATCACGGCGAGGGCCTGGCGCACCGCCGCCTGCATCGAGCGGGCGTCGGGCCACCGGCTCGCCAGTCGTCGATCGAGCGCTCGATCCACGAGCGCGACCAGAGCCGGGTGCGCATCCGGCACCACCGTGGCGAGCGAGCGCGCGTCCTTGGTGAAGCTCGCGGCCAGGAGCTCCGGCAGCGTCTCCTCGACATGCACCAGCTCGCCCGACAGGAGGGTGAACATCGTCGCACCCACGGACCAGAGGTCGCTCTGCTCGCCGACCAGGTCCCAGCGCCCACGCGCCTGCTCGGGCGGCATGAACCCCGGCGAGCCCATGGGGATCCCCGCCGTCGTCGTCGAGCGCCACCGCTCCAGCGTCTCCGGCGACCGCGCGATGCCGAAGTCGAGCACCTTCACGCGCCCGTCCACGGTGAGAAACACGTTCTCGGGCTTCACGTCGCGGTGAACGATCCCGAGCTCGTGCGCGGCGGCGAGGACGTCGAGCAGCTCGTCGGTCACCACCAGCACCTGCTCGGCCGAGAGCCTGCCTCCCCCGGCCTGCGCCCATCCGTCGAGCGTCGCGCCGTCCAGCAGCTCCATGACCAGGAACGGTCTGCCGTCGTCGTCCGTGTCGTCGTCCAGCACGCGAAGGGCGCCGGGGTGCGTGATCCGGTTGGCGATCGTCCCTTCGCGGCGGAACCGCTCCACGATGTCTTCGACGAGAGAGGTCTCGGGGTGCAGGATCTTGACGGCGCCGCGCATCCCGTTGCGGTGCGTGGCGGCGTAGACCGCGGCCATGCCGCCGACGTCGAGCAGCGCGTCGAGGCGCCACTTGTCGCGCAGCGTTCGGCCCACCATCACCATCGCCGCAGCCTCTTGCGAGCCGGGAGAGGAGGATCGAGCCATGACGATGGCTGACCAACCAAGCACTCGGCGTACCCGCGGTCGAGATTCGGGTTTCGGCTCGCGATGATTGGCCTTCCTGCCACGATGCCTGCGCCCGCGAGGCACATTGCCACTGCCGCCGGGCGGGACCGACGGCGCAGAAAAGGGGCACCGCGACGGCGGGTAGGGGCATGAGCGTTGCTATGGCCGAGCGACGCGAATGACCACCCATGCAGAGACCCCGGCACGTCCCTCGCCCGACGAGCCCGGTTCGGAGATGGCGCCCGCCTCGGAGCGCCGTGCCATCCGCCGGGTCCTCATCTGCCTCGACCGCTCGCCGCTCTCCGAGGCCTGCCTGCCTCACGCCGCCTTCCTCGCCCGGACGTTCGGCAGCGCCATCACGCTCCTCCTCGTCATGCAGCCGCCGCACGACATCGCCAGCCGCCCCACCGACGCCCTGGGCTGGGAGATCGCGCGCCAGGAAGCGATCTCCTACCTCGAGCGCTTCGAGAAGCAGTACTTCGGCCACGCGATCGACGTTCGACTCGAGCAGGGGCGTCCCGCCGAGCGCATCGCGGCGGTCGAGCGCGAGATCGGGGCGGATCTCATCGTCATCGGCGGCCACGGCGAGGGCGGCGTCACCCCGTGGAACCTGGGGAGCACCGCCGAGCATGTCCTGACGCTCGCGCAGGGCTCGGTCTTCATCGCTCGCGGCGGTGCGGGTCCGGGGGTCGCCTTCTCGCCGCAGACCATCCTCGTGCCGCTCGACGGCTCGATCCGGGCCGAGAGCGTCCTGCCCAGCGCGACCCGCATGGCCAGGGCCAACGGAGCGTCGCTCACCCTGGTCCACGTGGTCCAGGAGGCGGTGGGGACGGAGATCCTTCGCGCTCCGGAGGACCTCGAGCTGGCGCGCGAGCTGGCGTCCCGGCTCGAGTCTCGCGCCAAGCGCTACCTGGGCCGGCTGCAGGGCCAGCTCGCGGGCGAGGTGTCGTCGGTGCGCACCGTGGTGCTTCGCCACGGCGACCACGGCCACGCCCTGCTCGAATCGTCGGAGAGGGTGCGCGCCGACCTGGTCGTCCTCTCCGCCCACGGCGCCACGTGCAACCGCCGGCACCCGTTCGGCAGCGTCACCACCCAGTTCCTCGCGCACTCGCCGCTTCCGCTGCTCATCCTCCAGGATCTCTCGGGAGCCGATCAGAGTCGTCCGGCCACCCGATCCGATCGCCCTCCCTCGCTGCGCTCGCCGTCCGCCAGGGAGATGATTTGACGGCCGCCGCGAACAGCTCCGTCCCAGCCGAAGCCCGACCACCGAGCACACTCGAAGAGGCGGCGCGGACGATCGCCGGGGCGCACCTCGACCTCGAACGGGCCAACGGGCATCGCGCCTCGTGGGGGGTCTCCCGTCTTCCCGGCGCCCTCGAGCGCGCGCGGCGCCAGCTGGCAGCGAGCGCGGACGAGGAGGCGTTCAAGAAGGCCGCCGAGTGGTTCCTCGACAACTACTACGTGATCCGGCGCGTCGCGCGGCAGGTGGTGCAGGAGCTCCCGCGCGGCTTCCAGCGGCGGCTCCCGCTCGTCGCCTCGGGGCCGTCGAGCGGGCTCCCGAGGATCGACGCGCTGGCCCGTGCGCTGGTGGCGCTCGGGGTCGAGCTCGACGCCGCCGTCCTGCGACGCTTCGTCGACGCGTACCAGGAGATCTCGCCCCTCACCATCGCCGAGCTGTGGGCGCTGCCGACGATGCTGCGCGCCGCCACCCTTCGCGGGCTGCTCGCCTCGGTGGAAGAGGTGGAGACCGACCCCGGCGTCGCCACCGCCGGCGTGGAGCGCGCCGTCCGGGCGCTGCGTCTCTTCGGCGCGATCGACTGGAAGACGTTCTTCGAGAGCGTCAACCGCGTGGAGGCCGTCCTGCGCGCCGATCCGGCGCACGTCTACGCGCGCATGGACTTCGAGACATGCGACTCCTACCGGAAGGCCGTCGAGGAGCTGGCCTGGTGGACCGCCAGGGCCGAGGAGGACGTGGCGCAGCTCGCCGTGTCGCTGGCGCGCGAGGGCGTCCCGGCGAGAGAGGTGGTGGGGGTCGGCTACTTTCTCCTCGGGGAAGGGCGGCGGATCCTCGAGGGCCGGCTCGGCTTCCGTCCTCGCGGGGTCGAACGTCTGCGCCGGCTCGTCCGGCGCTGGCCGAACCTCGTTCACCTCGGTCTCCTCTCCCTCTGCGCCCTGATTCCCCTCGCGCTGGAGGCATGGCTCCTCGAGCGTGGCGGCGTCCCCGCGCCGGTGGTGCTCGTCGCGGTCCTGCTGACGTCGTTGCCCGTGTCCGCCCCGGCGGCGGTGGTCGCGCAGGGGATGCTCACTCGCCTCCTGCCGCCGCGCATCCTGCCCAAGCTCGACTTCTCGAAGGGCGTCCCGCAAGACGCTCGCACCCTGGTCGTCATCCCGACGCTGCTGGGCAGCAACGAGGACGTGCAGGCGGTGGTGCGCCAGATCGAGCTCCACTACCTGTCCAACCCCGACCCCGGGCTCCAGTTCGCGCTGCTGACCGACGACGTCGACGCTCCCCGCGAGCACGGAGGCGCGACGTTCTTCCCGGGCGCCGCGCGCGCCATCGACGAGCTCAACGCCAGGCACGGCGCGAACGGCCGCGGCCCCTTTCACCTCCTGCACCGGGAGCCCCGCTGGAATCCCGCCGAGGGATGCTTCATGGGATGGGAGCGCAAGCGGGGGAAGCTCGAGGAGCTCAACCGGCTCCTGCGGGGCGCCGGCGACACGAGCTTCACCCGGCGCGTGGGGGATCCCGACGCGCTCCGCGGGATCCGCTTCGTCATCACGCTCGACAGCGACACGCAGCTGCCGATGGGCAGCGCGCAGCGGCTCGTCGGGCTGCTCGCCCACCCCCTCAACCGGGCGGTCTTCGACCCGACCACGGAGCGGGTGGTCTCCGGGTACACCATCGTCCAGCCGCGCATCGAGACCGCGCCGTCGGCGGTGCGCCGGACCACGTTCTCGCGGATCTTCGCGGGCGACGTCGGGCTCGACATCTACACCCACGCCTCGTCGGACCTCTACCAGGACCTGTTCGACGCCGGGATCTACGTCGGCAAGGGGATCTACGACGTCGACGCCTTCGCGCGCAGCCTGGCCGGGCGCGTGCCGGAGAACGCCCTCGTCAGCCACGATCTGTTCGAAGGTGTGCACGGGCGGGCGGCGCTCGCCACGGACGTCGTGCTCTTCGAGGGCTACCCGTCCCACTACGCGGCGTTCGCCCGGCGTATGCACCGCTGGGTGCGCGGCGACTGGCAGCTCGTGCCCTGGTTGTTCCCGAGGGTGCCCGGGCCCGGCGGGGCCCGGCTCGCGAATCCACTGCGCCTCGTCGACCGGTGGAAGATCCTGGACAACCTCCGGCGCAGCCTGGTCGCCCCCGCCTCGGTCCTGCTCTTGCTCGCCGGCTGGACGTGGCTGCCGGGCCGGCCGCTGCTCTGGACCCTCGCCGCGCTGTTCCTGATCGTCGCGCCGATCCTGCCCTCGGTGGTGGAGGATCGCCGCAGGCGACGCGAGAGCCTGGCGCGTGGGCTCCTCGCGATCACGTTCGTCGCGCACGAGGCGGGGATCGTCGTCGACGCGGTGGCCCGCGTCGCCTTCCGGATGTGCGTGAGTCGAAGGCGTCTCCTGCAGTGGACCTCGGCCGCGCACCCCGCGCATCGATGGGCGAAGCGATCGCAGCGCGCGCTGCTGTGGCGCGAGATGGCCGTCTCTCCGCTCCTCGCCCTCGGGGCCTGCGCCCTCGTCGCCTGGACCAGGCCCCTCGCGCTGCCCGCGGCCGCGCCCGTCCTGGCGCTGTGGCTCGTCGCCGCCGAGATCGCCCGAGGGGTGAGCCGACCGGTGCCGGCACGCGACCGCACCCTCTCCGAGGCCCACAAGCACCGGATGCGGCTGCTGGCGCGGAGGACGTGGCTGTTCTTCGAGACCTTCGTCGGCCCCAACGATCAGTGGCTGCCCATCGACAACTACCAGGAGGCCCCGAACGAGCAGACCGCGCACCGTACGTCGCCCACCAACATCGGGATGATGCTCCTGGCCACGCTGGCCGCCTACGATCTCGGGTACGTGGGGGCGAGCGAGCTGTCGCTCCGGCTGCGTCGCGGCTTCGAGAGCATGGCGCGGCTCGCCCGCTACCGGGGACACCTCCTCAACTGGTACGACACGAGGAGCCTCGAGCCGCTCCTTCCGCAGTACGTGTCCACCGTCGACAGCGGCAACCTGGCGGGGTGCCTGCTCGCGCTCAAGCAGGCGTGCATCGACGCGGCGCGCGCCCCCGTCGTTCGACCCGCGCTCTGGCGGGGGCTGGTCGACTCGCTGGACCTGCTGGAGGAGGCCCTGGCGTCGGTGCCGAGGGCGGCGACGGAGCCTCTGCGCTCCGTCATGGAGCGAATGCGCGTCTCTGCGTCGCGCGCCTGTACGGCGCCGGACGAGGCGTACCGGATCGTGCGCGGGCTCGACCAGGAGACGTGCCCGGAGCTGGAGAGGGCGTTGCTCGCCCTGGTGGGGACGGGCGCCTACCGGCACGAGACGGAGGTGCTCCGGGCGCTGCGCCGGTCGATGGAGCGTCTGCGCTTGCAGCTGCAGCAGATGCGGAGCGAGCTGGAGACGCTCCTGCCGTGGTTGGCGCTGCAGGACGAGACGGCGGCGAAGAGCCTCTCGCTTCCGGGCGGGCTTCGCCTCGACCAGATCGACGAGGCCGTCGGGAGGCTCTCCGCCGGGCTCGAGGGCGACGAGAGCGATCCGGCCGGTCGGCTGCGCGCGGCATTGCAGCGCGGTCGGAAGGCGGCGCGGTCGCTCCGTGACGCCTTGCTCGACCTCGGCGAGCGCGCGGAGAAGGAGGTCGCCGGGATGGACTTCCGTCTCCTCTTCGACCGGCAGCGGAAGCTCTTTCGCATCGGCCACAACGTGACGGCCGACCGGCCCGATCCCAACTACTACGATCTGCTGGCGTCCGAGGCGCGTCTGGCGAGCTACCTCGCCGTCGTCAAGCGCGACGTGCCCGAGTCCCACTGGTACGCGCTCGGCCGCCCGATGACGGACGCGGGCGGGGCCCCCGCGCTGCTGTCGTGGGGCGGCACGATGTTCGAGTACCTCATGCCGGCCCTGCTGATGCGAAGCCACGAAGGGACGCTCCTCAGCCAGACCTACGAGATCGTGGTCGACGCGCAGATCGCCTACGGGAGGAAGAAGGGGGTGCCGTGGGGCATCTCCGAGTCCGCCTACTCCCGGCAGGACGCGCAGCATACCTACCAGTACCGCTCGTTCGGCGTGCCCGGCCTGGGGTTCAAGCGTGGTCTCGAGGACGACTTGGTGGTCGCGCCCTACGCGTCGCTCCTGGCTCTCTCCGTGCGTCCGCGCGCCGTGGTGGAGAACGTGGCGCGGTTCGAGGCGATGGGGATGATGGGGGCGTACGGGCTGTTCGAGTCGGTCGATTTCCAGAGCGAGCACGGGCGGGCGGGCAAGTCGTACGCCGTGGTGCGCTCGTACATGGCGCATCACCAGGGGATGCTCCTCGTGGCGCTCGACAACGCCCTGAACGACGAGATCATGGTCGCGCGCTTCCACTCCGACCCCCTGGTCGAGACGGGCGAGCTGATGCTCGACGAGCGCGCGCCGCTGGACGCGCCGGCGGAGTGGCCGCTGGCCGATCTCCCCGAGAGCTCGTCGGCGGGCGCCTCCGCCCCTCTCGAGGCTCCTGCGCCCTGGTCGCCCGAGCCGGGCGACGCCCCTCAGGCCTTCGTCCTCAGCAACGGCCGGCTCACCAGCCTGCTCACCGCGACGGGAGGCGGCGGCCTGACCTGGCAAGGCGTGGCGCTGACGCGCTACGAGGCGGACCCCTCGCGGGACGCGGACGGCCTCTTTCTCTACGTCCGCGACGAGCAGAGCCACCACGTCTGGCGCGCGACGTCGGGCGACGGCCGGACGACGTACGCGCTCCACAAGGCCGAGTTCCATCGCCGCGAGGACGGCATCTCGATCCACGTCGACGTCACCGTGGCGCCCGACGACGACGTCGAGGTGCGCCAGATCACCCTGCACAACGAGACCAGCCGGGCGCGAAGCCTCTCGCTCGCCAGCGTCGGCGAGCCGGCGCTGGTCCCGGTGGCCGACGTCGGAGTCCACCCGGCCTTCGCGCGGATGTTCGTCGAGAGCGAGCGCGTGGCGGGGCTCGACGCGCTGCTCTTCCACCGGCGCGCGCGATCGAAGGGCGAGGAGAGCGCCATCCTCGTGCACCGGCTCGTCCGCGAAGGCCCGCACGTGAAACCATGCGGCTACGAGACCGATCGCGCGGCGCTGTTCGGGCGCGGCGCGAGCAACGGCGCTCCGCGGGCGCTCGCGTCGCGGAGCGGCAGCCTCCGCGGCCGGACGGGCGCCGTCCTCGATCCCGTGATGAGCCTGGTGGCATCGGTGGACCTCCGGCCCGAGGGGACCGTGACCCTGGCCCTGGTCACGGCGGTCGCCGGCACCCGCGCCGAGGCGCTGGCGCTCGCGGGTCGCTACGGATCGCTGCACGCGGTCCGCTGGGCTTTCCGCGACGCCGATCGGGAGAGCCGCAGGCGTCTGCAGCGGACGGGGGTCGAGCCCGCGCTGCTTCCGCTGGTGCAGCGCCTCTACTCCGCGCTCACGCTGGGCGACGGCTCCCTGCGCGCCCCGCCGGACGTGATCGCCGCGGGCAGCCCGTGCAAGCGCCGGCTCTGGGGCCGCGGGATCTCGGGCGACGAGCCGATCCTGCTGGTGCACGTCCGCGTGGACGAGGCGCGCAGCCCCGTCGTGCGCGAGGCCGTGGCGGCGCAGCGCTATCTCCGCTCGTGCGGCGTGCGCCTCGACCTGGTGCTGATGGACGATGCCGCTTCGGGATACCTGACCGACCCGGCCGGGTCGCTGCGCAGCGTGCTCGCCGAGTACGAGGTGGACGACCTGCTCAACCAGCACGCGGGCATCTTCGTGCTCGCCGCCGATCAGCTCTCGAAGGAAGAGCGCCTCCTCTTCGACTCGACCGCACGCGTCGTGCTCGATACGCGCGACGGCTCCCTGGCCGCTCGCCTCAGCCGGCAGGCGGACGGTCGGCCGAGGTTGCCGCGCTTCGAACCGACGCTCGTGTCCACCACTCCGCCAGGGCCGCCGCCCGTCGTCCCCCCGCGACTCTTCGACAACGGGGTGGGGGGATTCTCGGCGGACGGCAGGCAGTACGCGATCAGCGTCGGGCCCGGCTGCCCCACGCCCGCCCCCTGGTGCAACGTCCTCGCCAACCCCGATTTCGGCTGCATGGTGAGCGAGTCCTCGCTGTCGTGCACCTGGTCGCTGAACAGCGGTGAGAACCGGCTCACTCCCTGGAGGAACGACCCCGTCCTCGACACCCCGTCCGAGGTGCTCTACCTGCGCGACGAGGAGACGGGGGCCATCTGGTCGTCGACGCCGCGGCCCGCGGGCGGCGACGCCGGAACGCTCGTCCGCCACGGCGCGGGGTACACCAGCTACTCGCGCGAGAGCCACGGGGTGGAGCAGGAGCTCGTCGTCTTCGTTCCCCCCGATGCTCCCCTCAAGGTGGCGCGGCTGCGCCTCAGGAACACCTCGGGGCGGCCCCGCCGGCTCACCGCGACCTACTACGCGGAGTGGGTGCTGGGCAGGCTGCGCGAGGAGCAGCGGCCGTACGTCGCGCCCGAGTTCGACGGCGCCCGCGCCTGTCTCCTGGCGCGATGCACCTGGAACCTCGAGTTCGGCGGTCGCGTCGCCTTCCTCGCGAGCGAGCGCGGCGTCCACGGCTTCACCACCGATCGGGCGGAGTTCCTGGGGCGCGGGGGCTACGCACGCCCGGAGGCCCTCGAACGCTGGGGGCTGGCGTCTCGCGCCGACGCGGGGGTCGACCCGTGCGCAGCCCTCCAGGTGCACGTGGACCTGGCCGCGGGGGAGTCGGTCGAGACGCACTTCATCCTCGGGCAGGGACGGGATCGCGAGGAGGCGCTGTCGCTCGTCGATCGATACCGGGATCGCGCCGTGGTGGACGGCGCATGGGAGGCCACGGGCGCCTTCTGGGACGGGTTGCTGGGGAGCGTGCGCGTCAAGACGCCCGACGCCGGCATGGACCTGATGTTGAACCGGTGGCTGCTCTACCAGACCGTCTCCGCGCGCCTCTTCGGTCGCACCGGGTTCTACCAGTCGAGCGGTGCGTTCGGGTTCCGCGATCAGCTCCAGGACGTGCTGGCGCTCCTCCACGCGGCGCCCGAGCGCGCGCGCGCGCACATCCTGGAGGCCGCCTCTCACCAGTTCGAGGAGGGCGACGTTCTGCACTGGTGGCACCCGCCCTCCGGTCGCGGCGTGCGCACGCGATGCTCGGACGACATGGCGTGGTTGCCGTTCGTCGTCGCCGAATACGTGCTGGCCACGGGCGACACCGCCATCCTGTCGGAGAGCGCGCCCTTCCTGTCGGCCGAGCCGCTCCGCGGCGACGAGCGCGACCGCTACGCGGAGTTCAGCACCTCGAAGCAGCGCGGGTCGCTGCTCGAGCACTGCCGGCGCGCTCTCGAACGCGCCGGCACCGAGGGGCGTCACGGCCTTCCGTTGATGGGCGACGGCGACTGGAACGACGGGATGAATCGCGTGGGGGCGCAGGGCAAGGGGGAGAGCGTCTGGCTCGCCTGGTTCCTCGTCGCGACGATGTCGCGCTTCGCCTCGCTGTGTGAGGCGGTGAACGACCGCGCCGAAGCCGGCGAGTGGAGGAGCCGGGCCGCCGCGCTGCATGCGCGGACCGACGCGGTCGCATGGGACGGCGGCTGGTACCTGCGCGCCTTCCACGACGACGGCTCGCTGGTCGGCTCCGCGAAGGAGCGCGAGTGCCGCATCGACTCCATCGCGCAGTCGTGGTCCGTCCTGTGCGGGGGCGCGGGCGAGACCGAGGGGCGCGCCGCCCGCGCGGTGCAGGCCGCCGACGAGGGGCTGGTGCGCGAAGCCGAGCGGCTGGTGCTGCTGCTCTGGCCGCCCTTCGACCACACGCCGCACGATCCCGGCTACATCCGCGACTACCCGCCCGGCGTCCGCGAGAACGGCGGCCAGTACACGCACGCCGCGGCCTGGCTGGGGTGGGCGTACGCCACCCTCGGCGAAGGCGCGAGCGCCGAGCGCATCTTCCGCCTCCTCAATCCCATCTACCACGCGACCACCGCCGAGGAGCGCGACCGCTACCGGGTCGAGCCCTACGTCCTGGCCGGCGACGTCTACGGGGCGCCGCCGTCCGTCGGGCGAGGGGGCTGGACCTGGTACACCGGCTCCGCGGCCTGGACGTGGCGCCTCGGCGTGGAGGCCATCCTGGGGCTGCGAAGAGAGCACGGGCAGCTCCGCATCGACCCCTGCATCCCCCCCACCTGGAAGGGCTTCGAAGCCTGGCTCCGCATCGGGGCCAAGCAGGTCCACGTCGTGGTCGACAATCCCGACGCCGCGAGTCGGGGGGTCTCCAGGATCGTGCTCGACGGCGTCGTGCTCGACTCGTCGCTCGTCCGCGTCGCCGCAGGGGAGCCGGGGACGCACGAGGTACGCGTGACGATGGGCCGGGCGCGTCCGCTGCCGCGCAGTGCCTCGCCGGAGGTCGGCGGTCGAGCGGTGGACGCCCCCTCCGAGCTGGACGACGCGCCTCGATGACCGAGCGTGGTCGGATACATTCGAAGACATGGCGCGGACGGGGCTGGTGGCGGGAGGCTCGGGGCTGGTGGGAGGCGAGCTTCTGCGCGAGCTCCTCGGCGGGCCGTCGTGGGGGCGGGTGACGGCGCTGGTGCGTCGCAAGCTGCCCCTGGAGGACGGCAAGCTCGAACAGCTCGAGGTCGACTTCGATCGCCTGCCCGCCTCGCTCGCGGCGGACGATGTCTTCTGCTGCCTGGGGACGACCATCAAGACGGCCGGAAGCCAGGAGGCGTTCGCCCGCGTGGACAAGGAGTACCCCCTCGCGATGGCCCGCAGCGCGAGGGCGGGAGGGGCGCGCCAGTTTCTCATCGTGACGGCGCACGGTGCCGGCGCCTCGTCGAGGATCTTCTACAACCGGGTGAAGGGGCAGGTCGAAGACGCGCTCCGGGAGCTGGGCTTCCCCTCGCTGCACATCTTCCGGCCGTCCATGCTGCTCGGGGAGCGCGCCGAGCGACGCGCGGGGGAGCGCTTCGGCATCGCCGCCATGACGGCGGTCGGTCCGCTCTTGCCTCGCTCCGTGCGTCCCATCCAGGCCCGGACCGTGGCGCGCGCGATGATCGCGGCCGCGCTCCGCGACGAGACCGGCGTGCACATCCACGAATCGGACCGGATCGCCGAGGACGGGGCGTAGAGGCCGGCCGGGGCGACCGGCCAAGGAACGCATGTTGCCTCACGGAGCGCGTGCGCAAGGCGCCCCTCGCTCTGTCTCTCGTGCTGCTGGTCGCTCTCGTGCTGCTGGTCGCCGCCGATGCGCGAGCTCAGCCGACCGAGGCGCCGGCGTCCTCGACGACGTCCGTGCCCGTCCAGACCTGCGCGGTGCTGCCGACGATCTACGGGCTCATGCCGGTGTGCACGACGTCGCCGATGGATCCGGCCGAGGTCGATCGCCGCGTGGCGGATTACCTCACCAACGGCGCGACCGCCACGGCGGCGCCGAGCGCGGGCCCCGGCGCGGCGTACTTTCACGATGCGTCGAGGGTCCTGACCGTCCCCACCTCGTGGATCCCGGCGTTTCCCCCGGCGGCGCCCGCGTCTAGCCGTGAACCGTCCGAGGTCGCGCCGGCTCGCGAGTCTACGGACGCGGGTGTGTCCACGGCGTCGTCCGCGGCAAGCCCCTCGGAGACGGCCGCTCCGTCCTCGAGTGCGCTGGCGCCGGCGGCTCCGTCCGGGACGAGGGAGACGACGGCGTCGTGGGCGATCGACGAGACGCCGTCCGCCACGTCCTCCCCGATCACGTCGCCACCGACCACCGCTCCGGTGGCTTCGACCGGGGCGCCTCCCCTCGGCCTCACGGCACCGCAAGGCTCGGGCGCGGCGGTGCTCCCCGGCTCGGCGTCGCCACCCGCCCGAGCGTCGACGCGCGGGTGGCGGTGGGACGTCCTCGTTTTCCGGGGGCTCGTCGTGATGGGAGTGCTGCTCGTCCTCGGCAGCCTCGCGGGCAGGCTCCTGCCCCTTCGCCGTCGCCGCGCGTGAGGGCGCCCGAGTGCCTCAGCCGGGATCGCGGCTCGAGACGAGATCCTCCAGCACGACGCGCAGATCCTCCGGCGAGCAGGGCTTCGGCACGAGCTTGTCGAAGCCGGCGGTGCGCACCTCCATCTCGTGCAGACGCGCGTAGGCCGTGCACGCCACGACCGGGATGCGAGCCGTGCGCGCGTCGCCCTTCAGCCGACGCGTCGCCTCGAACCCGTCGAGCACCGGCAGGTGCAGATCCATGACGATGACGTCGGGCTCGAAGGCCGCCGCGTGGTCGAACGCCTCGGCGCCGTTGGTGACCTCGTCGACCTGCCAGCCGGCCGCCCTCATGCACCAGGCGAAGGCCTCGCGCGTGTCGTCGTGGTCGTCGACCACCAGCAGGCGCGGCCGATTCCTCGTCCCGCTCCCCGGGAAGCGATGCGGTCCCGAGGAGAAACGCTTCCCCGGGCGGCCCGTCTCGGAGGACGCAGCGAGTGCCACGCCCGTAATCTTAGACAAGCTCGGCGCGAGAGCAACGACAGGACCGCCTGAGCCCGCTTCCGACCGGCCGGGGCTGCTTTCCGAGAGGCTCAGGAGCGCGCACGGCCGGCTTGCTCGGGATGCCGCTTCACGGTCGGGCGGCTCTTGACGACCTCGCGATTCCGTCTGATTCCCGTGGGGACATCATGAAGGACGTCGCCGTCGTAGCCTATTGCCGGACCGGAATCGCGAAGGCTCAGCGTGGAGCCCTCAACCAGACCCACGGCATCCCGATGACGGCGCACGTCCTGCGCCACGCGGTGAAGCGCGCCGGGATCGAGCCCGCCGAGGTGGAGGACGTCGTCATCGGGTGCGGCCTGCCCGAGGGGGCGACCGGCCACAACATCGCGCGCAACGCCGCGCTCGAGGCCGGCTTCGGCGTGGAGGTGCCGGGCATCACGGTGAACCGGTACTGCGGCTCGGGGCTGAGCGCGGCGTCCATCGTGGCCAACCGCATCGCCGCGGGGGAGGCCACCATCGCCGTCGCCGGCGGTGTCGAGAGCATCTCGCTCGTCCAGTTCAACCTCAACTTCAACGGCTTCTTCTACGAGCCGCTCCAGCAGCGCATGCCGGCGGTGTGGTGGACGATGAACCAGACCGCCGACTTCGTCTCGAAGAAGTACGGCATCACGCGCGAGGCCCAGGACGCGTACGTGGTGCAGAGCCAGCAGCGCGTCGCCGCGGCGACCGCCGCCGGCAAGTTCGCCGAGGAGATCGTCCCCTTCGCCACCCGGATGAAGGTCACCGACAAGGCGACCAGGGCGACCCACGAGCAGGAGGTCACGCTCGACCGCGACGAGGGCCCGCGCCCCGACACCACCCTCGCCGGTCTGGCGGCGCTGAAGCCCGTCTACGAGGGGGGGACGACCACGGCCGGCAACGCGTCGCAGCTGTCCGACGGGGCGGGCGCCGTGGTGATGATGGACGCCGACGCCGCCGCCAGGCGGGGGCTGCCCATCCTCGGCCTGTTCCGCGGCATGCAGCTGGCCGGCGTGGCGCCGGAGGAGATGAGCATCGCCATCGCGCCCGCCATCCGCAAGGTGATGAAGCACCACCAGCTCGCGATGGCCGACGTGGATCTCTGGGAGCTGCACGAGGCGTACGCGGTGACCACCCTGTACAACCAGGCGCAGCTCGAGACGCCGTGGGAGATCACCAACGTCAACGGCGGCGCGGTGCCCCTCGGCCACCCCTACGGCATGTCCGGGATCCGGTACCTGGGCTCCACGCTGCTCGAGCTCGGTCGCCGCAAGCGTCGCCGCGCGATCGTCGGCGTGTGCACCGCCGGCGGCATGGCGACCGCCGCGTACCTCGAGCGGCCCTGAGGCGCCGAAGTGATAGACTCGGGGGATGCGGATGGGGGCCCGCGTCTGGATCGCGGTGGTCCTGGTCGGCGCCGCCGGCGCCGGATGCTCGGCCCTCGCCGGCATCGAGGATCTGCAGCTCACGGGAGCCCCGGACGCGGCATCGGACGCGTCGACGGACGACGGGACCGTGGACTCGGGGGGGAGCAGCAGCGGGGGCGACGGCGGCAGCGGTGCGGACTCCGACGACGGCGGCGACGCGAGCGCGTGCACCGCGGGGCAGACGCGCTGCTCCGGGACCGGCGTCGAGACGTGCGTGGGCGGGCAATGGGGCGCGCCCGTGGCCTGCACCAGCGGCAGCTGCGCCGGCGGCGCCTGCACGGGAGCGTGCTCGACGGGGCAGGTGCAGTGCTCGGGCAACGGCGTGCAGACCTGCGGTTCGAGCGGGCAGTGGGGCCCGCCGGCGGCGTGCGTGGGCCAGACCTGCGCGAGCGGAGCGTGCACCGGGGCGTGCGCGCCCGGCCAGACCAACCCCGTGCCGTGCGGCCACTGCGGCACCGACACCCAGACCTGCAGCAGCGGGGGCGCCTGGCAGACCAGCGGCACCTGCGCGGGGCAGGGCGCATGCGCTCCGAACGCGACGCAGACCTGCAACGGGTACGGGACGCAGACGTGCACCGCGGCCTGCGCCTGGGGCGCGTGCTCGTGCGCGTCCAGCCCGATGTGCACGCCGGGCGTCGCGCAGTGCGTGGGGACCGACCTCGAGACCTGCGGGGGCTGCGGGCAGTGGGGCACCGCCGCGGCATGCGCCAGCGGCACCTGCGCCGGCGGAGTCTGTACGGGCGCGTGCTCGTCGGGGCAGAAGCAGTGTTCCGGCAACGGCGTGCAGACCTGCACCGTGAGCGGGCAGTGGGGCACACCGGTCCCGTGCACCAACCAGACGTGCGTGAGCGGCGCCTGCACGGGGGTGTGCGCGCCCGGTCAGACCAAGCCGGTGGCCTGCGGCCAGTGCGGCACCGACACGCAGACCTGCACGCCGGGGGGCGCATGGCA
>DATBQU010000270.1:0-8062 GCA_036560665.1 Polyangiaceae bacterium | reverse complement strand
GGTGCGGGCTTGCCCGGCCGGGCCGAGGCGACCGACGCGGCGGTGCTCGCGAGCGGCGCCACGGCGGCGCCCGCCTCCGCCAGCGGCGAGAGGGAGACCACCGGGGCGGGGGCCGACGCCGTCGTCGTGTCGAGCGTGGCGGCCTGGATGGCGCCGGGCGCGGAGGTCGGATGGCGGTCACCCGACCGCAGCTCGATCACGACGAGGGTGCCTCCCACCAGGACACCCGCCGCGGCGGCGACGAGGACGACCAGCCGTCCGCGCTGCCGCTTCTCCGGCGGCACGGATACGGCGGCGCCTGCGATGGTCGCCAGGGGGGGCTTGGGCTCCTCGCCTCCTCCGGGCGGGGACGACGGCGTCTGCCGCGTGGGTTGCGGGGCGGCGCCGGTGGTCTCGGGCACCGTCGCGTCGAGCGCGGCCCCGCCGAACGGCGCGAGCGCCTCGCCGAGCTCGCGCGCCGTGGAGAACCGCGCCTCGCGGTCCCTGGCCATGGCGCGCGCCACGAGCTGCACGAACGCCGGCGGCAGGTCCGGCCTCAGCGCCTCGAGGGGCGTCGGCTTCGCCTCGTGGATGAGCACCGCGAGCTTCGGCAGCGCCTCGGCCACGAACGGCCGCTGGCCGCTCGCGCACTCGTAGAGGATGACGCCCAGGGCGTAGACGTCGGACCGCGCGTCGAGGTCCTTCTCGCCGTCCACCTGCTCCGGGGACATGTAGTAGGGCGTGCCGAGCGCGGAGCCTTCCTTGGTCGTCCCCTTCACACCGGTGAGCGCGGAGTCGAACTTCGAGATCCCGAAGTCGAGGATCTTGACGAACGGCTTGCCGGCCTTCTCGACGAGGAAGAGGTTGTCCGGCTTGAGATCGCGGTGGACGATCCCCGCCGCGTGCGCGGCCTGCACGCCGTCGCAGGCCTGGCGGACGAGGTCGACCAGCTCCGTGAGCGACATCTCCCGCCGCCGCGCGATGCGGGCGGCGAGCGTCTGGCCCTGGAGCATCTCCATGACGAGGTAGGGCTCGCCGGAGGCGAGGTTGCCGGCGTCGAACGTCTCGACGATGTGCGCGTTGCCGATGTGCCCGGCCGCCGACGCCTCGCGCAGGAACCGCGCGATGACGATGGGGTGCTCCAGCATCTCGGCGTGCAGGAGCTTGAGCGCCCGCCGGTGCTTGGTGAACTCGTGCTCCACCTCGTAGACCGCGCCCATCCCGCCCATCCCCAGCAGCCGCACCACGCGGAGCTTGCCCGCGACGATCGTGCCTTCGGGCAGGGGGATGGGGTCGGTCACCGGAGGCTCAGGGAAGCGTACCCTGCGTCGCGCAGCTGGACGTCAGATCCGGGCTCACGGTGCCCGACACGGTGGCCTTGCCGCTCGACGAATTGAGGCGGATGTAGCCCGCGCCTCCGCCCCCGCAGCCGACATCGATGGCTGCGTCCCCGAACGTCCCGTCCGCACCCTTCGTCGCCGTCGCCGCCGAGCCGTTGCCGCCGAGCTGGGACCCGGCGGAAGAGCCGCCGGCCGCGGGTGTGCTGCTGGCCTGGGCGTTTGCCCCGACCGTCGACCCGGTCGTCGCGTACGCGCCCCCGCCTCCGCCGTTTGCGACCACGTTGCCCTGGATGGTGATGGTCGGCGCCTCGAGCAGGATGGCTCCGCCCGAGCCGCCGCCGCCGTAGCTCCCGCCCCCGCCGCCCGCGTTGATGATGCCGACCGCGCGCACCAGGATGCTGGTCCCCGACGAGATCTGGATCCCGCCGCCGCCGGCGCCCCACGCGTAGCCCGCGACGTTTCCGCCCCCCGAGCCCGCGACGAGCGGGGTGAGCGTGGCGTTGCCGTAAGCGCTCCCGCCGGGAGCCTGCGCGCCCGAGGGCGCGCCGCCCTTGCCGCCGATGCCGCAGAGAGAGCCGCCTCCGCCGCCGCTGGTCGGATAGTTGGCGCTGTAGCCGTTGCCGCCGCCCCCGGGACCCTGCGGACCCGTGGGACCGATCCACGCGGGTGCGCCGGGGCCCGAGAAATACCCGTTGGCGGCGACGTTGATCGTCCCCTGGACGTCGACGGCGCCGAGCACCGCGAAGATGACCGGAACCGCGTCGGTCGGCGTGAGCGTGGTCGACGAATCGACGGTGAGGCTCTTCATCACGTAGAGGTCGGCGTGGGAGCCGTCGCCCTGCGTGATCACCAGGTGCGGCGGCAGGCAGGCGTTGCCGCAGTTGGCGGTGATGGTGACGTCGGGCGCGCTGCTCCAGTCGATCCCGCCGTCGGCGCCGACGACGGAGACGCCGCCTTCGCCCGCCTCGGGCACGCCGCCGTCGGCGATGGTCACCGTGCCGAAGTTGGACGGCACGAAGCCGAGCGGGCCCGCCTCGACCGCCGGTCCGTCGTTCGGTGAGTCGAACGAGTTGCCGCTGTCGGTGACGGAGCTGTCGCCCGACGAGCCGTCGGCGCCTCCGTCGAGCTCGCCGGGGTCGTAGCAGGCGCTCCCCTGGCACACCTGCCCGGCGATGCAGTCGCCGACGTTGTTGCAGGCGTTGCGGCACTGCTGGTCGCTGCCGCAGACGAGCCCCTGCGGGCAGGCGGCCGGGTTCGCGGCGCAGGAGCTCTCGCTCGGCAGCTCGCAGACCTTGTCGCCCCCGCTCTGCACGCAGCGCTGCCCCTGCGGGCAGTCCCGCGACTCGGCGCACGCCTCGTGGCACAGGCCGAAGACGCACACCAGGGGCGCCTTGCAGTCGCTGTTGATCGAGCACCCGTGCGCGAGGTCGACGGGCACGGGGGACCCGTTGCTGCAGCTCACGATGGTGACGATGACGGCGGCGGCGGCGAGCGTCCCGGCCAGGGCCCACGCGGTGACACGACGAACCATCGAAATCCCTTCCCCGGCGCAAAGCCAAGTGCCGCGCAAGAAATGGGCGCGTCCTTAACCGTTACGATCGGAGGATCGACGTGTCAAATCGCTTTCGACGTTCTTTCGGCCTCGGCGGCTTCACGGTCTTCCGGTGCCGACGCCGGTCGTCTTGTCCTTCCACTGGAACTTGTCGAGCAAGACCAGCGAGTCGTAGATGGCGTCGCCCGTGTCCCAGATGATGAAGTCGAGGGTGATCACCTCGCCGGGCTTGACCGGCGCCTCGGAGGCGAGCCAGCCCGTCGCCCCGCCGGACGACTCGGTCGTGCTCCCGCAGTAGGTGCTGTGCGGGTCGAAGAACCCCGTGCCCTGGAGCTCCGTCTCGCCGCCGGCGCAGGGCGCGGGCAGGACGGTGCCGCCGCCGCAGGTCGACGAGTTCGTGGTGCAGCGGTCGAAGAAGGCGTTGTTCACGCTGATGGGGCTGTTCTTCGAGTCGAACGAGAAGTTGTCGGGATTGCCGCCGTTGAACGCCTGCGACTGGAGGTAGGCGATGAAGCTGTCGTTGTAGGACGAGCACACGAACTCGGGCCACTCGCCGCTGTGGAAGTCGAACTCGAAGTGCATGCCCTTGGCGTTGAGCGGCACCTTGATCTTGAGCTCCACGTCGATGACGTCGTTGACGGCGCTCGAGGTGGTGCAGCCGCTGGCCGGCTTGGGGAAGCCGGTGGGCACCGCGCCGCCCTGGTTGGGCTGCATGGCGGTGTGCGTGCCCTTGAACTGCTGCGCGTCGCCCGGCTGGCAGTCGTCGAACACGCCGGCGCACCCCGAGCTGAGCACGCCCAGGGCGGCGTTGAGGCGCGGCACCACGGTGCTTCCGAACGTGGTCATCACCGCGTGCTGGTTGTCGTTGGGCGGCAGGGTGAGCTGGTAGCCGTTGGAGAAGGTGGCGGAGATGACGCCCCACTTGGGATCGGTGGGGCCGGTCGCGGTCTGGCAGAGGTCGAGGGCCTTGGCCAGATCCCCCGCCGTCCCCTGCACCGCCAGGCCGGTGTCGCAGCTCGGCACGTCGTCGACCAGGCCGTTGCAGTCGTCGTCGCATCCGTTGCCGAGGATGTCGTAGTTGCCGACGTCGCAGACGCACGAGTCGCCCGCGGGGCCGTCCCCCGTGCTCGACTCCGGCGATGCGTCGTCGCCGGTCGACGTGTCGCCGCCCCCGCCGGTGTCAGCCACCGTCCCGTCGTCGCCCCGGCCGCCCTCGCCCGGCGGGATCACCGTGCCCCCGCCGTCGTCGGGCACCGTGACCAGCGTGCAGCCGCCCATCTGGGAGAACAGGGCGAGCGACGTCGCCGTGGCGACGAGAGAGAAGGAGGCGAGCGTGGTCGAGCTTCGGCGCATTTGTACATGATGCGCGCAAACGGGTCGGGTAGTCGTGTCGTTCGAGTGGAGTCGGAACGCCCGTGCAGGTGACGGGGGAAGATCCCGACGTGATCGCGCGTATCATCGCGCCGCAGTGAGTCTCCTCCCCGCCACCCGTGCCCGCGCTCTTCCCGCGATCTTCGTCGCCTCCTTCTTCCCGCTCTGCGCGCTCTTCGCGCTCGCCCCGCTGGCGCTCCCGGGCTGCATGATGGGCGGGCAGAACGCCGCCTCGAAGCTGGCCACCGCGCCCACGTACGATCCGCCCAACCAGGCCAAGTGCGGCGTCAAGAAGAGCTCCGACCATCCCCTCATCGTCGAGTGGCCGTCGGCCGACCGCGCCACCCTCGAGGCCAAGGCGCAGAGCGGCCTGGTGGCGGTGCGCTACGTCGGCTGCGAGATGGAGGTGCTGCACCGCTGCCGCCTGCCGGGCAAGTACGCGTACACGTCCATCACGCCCAAGCACGACGCGGTCACCATCCGCAACGCGGACGACCTCTTCGCCAACATGCCGGTGGGCGCGGGCAAGCTCGAGGGCAAGCTCGAGCAGAGCGGGCAGCTCAACGTCTCGATGACCATCGTCGGCCGCTACGAGGCCGACCACACCTCGTTCTCGCCCTCCGAGCTCGCCGACGACGACTGCGAGCGCGCCACGCACGTCGTCTCCGGGATGACGACGGGCGCGTTCGAGCTGTCGGCGGGCGCGGCGGCCACCGTCGGCGGCGAGGCCAGCGCCTTCGGCATGGGCGCGGGAGGCAAGAGCACGTCGGCGCACGAGACGCTCGAGCGCGACGGGCACGAGGACAAGTGCGAGGCCGCCGGGGGCCGATCAGGGCAGCCGCCCGACGGCTGCGGCGCGGTGCTGCGCCTGGAGGTCGTGCCCATCGAGCCGCCGAAGCGCGCCAGGGCGGCCGCGGCGACGGCGGGGCCGGAGGAGGACCCCGACACCATCGCGCCCAACCTCTACCCCGAGGGCAACCTGCGCGTGGCCGTGCACTGCGCGGAACGCGAGTGGATCCAGACGCCGGAGACGGGCCTGGAGGTCCTCGTCGACGGCAAGGCCGCCGGCGAGAAGGCGCTGAAGACGAACATCGTCTCCACCATGGGCGTGCAGACGGTGAACAACACGCAGGTCCCCGTCGTCCTCCAGAACGCGACCGACGTGGGCTACCTCGTCCATCCCGGCGATCACCACCTGTCCATCCGCGTCCCGGACTGCGCGCCGATCGAGGCCGACGTGAAGGTGTCCGGCACGCACGCCGTCAACGTCGAGGGCGACATGGAGGTGTCGCGCGACATGCTCAAGGGCCCGGTCGGCGCGCCGTGGGGCGGCGCGTGGCTGCTCGGGGCGTACTACTCGGGCGTGCCGAATACGGTGTTCACCAAGACCGGCGAGACGGTGACCGTCAACGGCTCGCCCGCGGCCATCGGCGGCACGCTGGGGTTCACCTACGAGCACCGGTACTTCACGATGGGCGTGCTCTACGACGTCGGGTCGGCGTCGTACTCGGGGCATGTCCACAACGACAAGCCGACTAGCGGCACGGGCTCGCCCGACGCCGACTTCACCGGCTCGCAGTTCCAGATGCTGGTCGAGCTGCGCGCCGGCGCGCGCCTGCCGCTGCGCTACGTGGCGCTCATGGGCGGCAGCGGCATCGGCGGGGCCATGTGGATCGCCAGCGCGACCGTCGCCAATTCGGGCGCCAACGTGACGCCGCCGAACAGCCTCAGCGGCACGTGGCACCTGCCGCTGTGGGCGGCGGTCGACCTCAAGCCGTTCTGCGACTGGGGCCTGCAGGTCGGGGGGGCGTACAACTTCGACCCCACCGACTCCGCAGGGAGTTACGCGATGCTGAACGCGGGGCTCATCTGGCAGCCCAACCCGTCGTGCTCGCGCACCGCGGCGGTGCAGGTGTCGCCGTAAGAGCGGGCGCGGAAGGCTCTGACCTTCCAGTCGGACCAGGCAGCTCAGCGAGCGCATGCGCGATTTTCCGATCGCGCGTCTTGCCTCCGCGTCGCCGCCTCGTTACCCGTGGACTACACCCATTCCGCGTGAGACCCGGCGCCGTCGCGGCGCGCGTCTCTCCCGCGTGAGTCGACCACGGCCGAACCTGAGTCCCGGGACCGCCCCGCGGACCGTTCATCGTGACGAGCGTCACGCACCAGGAGGGACGAATCGTGCGAACCGCCACGCTCATCGTGCGCCAGCAGAGACACATCCACGGGCTGCTCCAGACCATGCACGAGAGCCCGAGCACGCGCGAGGAGGGACTGCTCGACGCGGTCGACGCCGTGACCGCGATGCTCCTGCTCGAGGACGTGGTGCTGCGCTCGGGTCTGGTCGATCCGGGCCAGGTGGCGCGCCACCAGGACGCGCACACGCGGGCACGCCTCGCCCTCTTCCGGATCGCCACCGCGGCCGTCCACAGCGCCGCGTTCTGCAGCCATCTCCTGGAGCTCGACCACCTCTTCGGCGAGCGCGTGGGCGACCTGGCGAGGGCGGTCGAACGGACCATCCCGTCCGACCGTCAGGCCGACATCGACCGCGAGTTCGACATGCTGCACCTCGCGCTCACCACCTCCCGCAACCCGTCGCGCATCGCGAACGCCGCCTCCCGCTGCAGCGAGGCGCTGCGCGCGTGCGCCTGACGCCGGCGCCGGTGCGGTCGCGGACCGCGAGACGCGCGCTCCCGGAGATGGAGAGCCGCAGAGACGCAGAGGACGCAGAGCGGTGAGGGCTGACTTCTCCCTCTGCGCTTTCTGCGTCTCTGCGGCTCTGCAGTCTCCGGCTCTACCTGGTCACGCCGTGGGCGGCTTGGTCGCCGGCGACGGCTGCGGGGTCGGCGGGGTCGCCGCGGGTTGCGTCGCCTCCGCCTTCGCCGCCTTCTTCTGCTTCGGCCCCAGGGTGTGCAGCTTGCTGCGCGTCGCCTTGGCCTTCGCCGCCGCCGCCGCCTTGACCGCCGACGTCACCTTCGGCGGTTTCACCGGCGCGACCCCGAACATCGACTCGAGGTCCGGGTTGCTCTTGCCGAGACGGGCCTGCAGAAACGGCTTGAGCAGCTCGATCATGGCGTGCGCCGCGATCTCGGCGGCACGCTCTGCGATGACGGCCTTGCTCCAGGCTCCCCGCGTGGTCGCCGTCGTGACCGTCGCGGGCTCGTAGGCGTCCAGGGGCGCGAGCACCTGGGCCTTGGTGAGGGTCTGCGCGCCGAGGAGGAACTCCTTGTCGGGCAGGCTGGTGATGCCGGCGGCGAGATTGCCGCAGGCGAGTGCGAGTGCGTGCTTGCTGTTGTTCTTGTTGGTGGTCATGGGCATCTCCGTTTTCTCGGGGAGGGCGGAAGATTGGCCCTCCTGCCTGTCCATCGTCGCGGGGGGGCAAATCCTGATGTCGATGGCGCGAGATAGGTAGGACACCCTCCCACCAAGGCGGTTCTTCGGCCGGCGGGACCGCTTCTTACGGCGCTCGCGGCGCTTCTTACGGCGCTCCCGGTGCTTCTTGAGGCGCTCCCGGCGCTTCTTACGACGCTCCCGGTGCTTCTTACGGCGCTCCCGGTGCTTCTTACGGCGCTCCCGGTGCTTCTTGCGGCGCTCCCGGTGCTTCTTACGGCGCTCCCGGTGCTTCTTGCGGGCGAAGAAGGCGCGCGAGCGCCGCGAGATGCGGCCCGGCGGCCGCGACCGGGGCCGCGACCGCGACCGGGTCCGCGCCCTCTCCCCCCGGATGCGATACGCCTGCGAGGTGGACACCCCGCCCGTCCGCCCCGAGTACGAGGCCCTCGCGCGCGACTTCCGCGCGCTGGCCGCCCAGTTCGATCTCGGCGTC
>DATBQU010000269.1:0-12299 GCA_036560665.1 Polyangiaceae bacterium | reverse complement strand
CCCGCTTCCTGCTGGCGACGGGGGCGGAGCCCTCCGCGCTCAACTACGCGCGCGAGATCGCGCGCCTGGCCGAGAAGAAGGCCGCCGGCGCAGAGCTGGTGATGACCCAGCCCGTGTACGACCCACGCGTGCTCGAGCGGTTCCTCGACGACTGCGCGCCCCTTGGCTTGCCGGTGCTGGTGGGACTCTTGCCGCTGGCGAGCTACCGCAACGCCGAGTTCCTGCACAACGAGGTGCCCGGCATGCAGGTGCCCGACGCGGTGCGCGAACGGATGCGCAAGGCGGGTACGGGCGCGAGCGCGCGCAAGGAGGGCGTCGCGATAGCACGCGAGATGCTCGGGGCAGTCCGGCATCGTGTGGCCGGCGCGTACATCATGCCGCCGCTCGAACGCTACGAGCTCGCGCTCGAGGTCGTCGACGGCTTTCTGGATCCCCGATGAGGCCGCCCTGGCGTGTGGCTGGCGTTCTTCTCGCGCTCGTCGCGTGTCGCCGCGGGACGGTGGAGGGCGCAGGCGGGGACGCCGGCTCCCATGCGTCGCCCATCGAGGCCGGGCCCCTCGCGGCGGCGCCCCTGCTCGTGCCCGCGCGCTGTCATCCTGCGGAAGGGGGCTTCGCCGTCGAGCCTCACGACGACGCCCTCGAGATCGGAGACGCCATTGGGTATCCGAAGGGTGTCGCGGTCGGCCTGGTGCACCGGACGACCGCGGGCCGGGTGGCTGCGGTCGCGCTGTTGCCCGCGGACGAGTCGGCTCTTCGCGTGATCGACCTGGGCCCCACGTTGGGGGATGCCCCGCCCCCCCGCCTCGCGTGGCGCGGGAGGGACCTCATCGCCGCGGCGTTCGCGCTGCCGAGTCCTGGCGCTCGCGCCGAGACGCAGCGCGAGCTGGCGCTGCACGTGCTCGGCCGGGGGGGGGAGGACCGGCCCTTGCTGTCGATCCTCCAGCAGCGTGACGACTCGCTGGCGTTCGACGTCGCCTGGGTCGATCCCTCCGGCGGCATCGCGGCGTGGGACGAGGACACCGCCGGGCCGACACCGCGGGGCGTGGTGCGGCTCGCGGCGCTCGCGCCGGACGGGCACGCGTCACCGACGCGCGACGCCTCTCCCGTCGACTCGGACGCAGAGATGCCTCGCGTCATGCCGGCCGGATCGGGGTTCTTCGTGCTCTGGCTGGCGCGTCGGCCCGAGGCGCCGGCGACCGGGGACGCCTCGTCGGACCTCGAGGCGACGGGCGAGGCGAGGGCGTACTCGTGGCTCGAGATGGTCGCGATCGACGCGCACGGCGCTCCCGGTGGCGCCGTGCGGCGGCTCACGCCGACCTCCGGGCACGTGTCCGCCTACGACGTGCAGATGCTTCCGGGCGAGGCAAGGCCCACCGCGCTGGTGGTCGCGCGGGACGACGGCGAGGCGATCGACGGCTCCGGGGGTGTGCTCCTGCGTGTCCGTGCGCGAGAAGACGGCGCAGAGCCCCCGGTGGCCTTGCCCGGCGACGGGCTGGGCCGGGGCGCGCCGACCCTGGTCGACGCCCCGGCGCCGTGGCTCGCCTGGGTGGGACCGCACGAGGAGCTCCGGCTGCTCCCACTCGACGCGGCGGGCGCGCCTTTCGCCCCACCGAGCGCGGAGCCGGGGCTGGAAGAGTCACGCCCGCTGCTCGTCCTGCGGGGGTCTACCATGCTGGTGGCGAGGCCCGAGGACGCCGCGGCCCAGCTGCGGCCGTTCGCCTGCGGGCCCTGAGCGTACGAGCTTCCGTCCCGCAGGGCTTTCGACTACGTTTCCCGCGTGGCATCTGCCCAATACCGTCGCGCGCCAGCCACCCAGCAGCGGCGGGCATGCGCGACGGCGATGGCGCCGGCGCCAGCGGTACCGGCCGAGCCACAGCGGGCCCATAGCTCAATCGGTCAGAGCCCCCGGCTCATAACCGGGCCGTTCCTGGTTCGAACCCAGGTGGGCCCACACCTCCATCTTCGCCTACCGGCCCCGCGTGCGCTATGTACCTCGATACCCCTTCTTCCTCGTCCCGGAGTCACGCATTGAGCATCCCCGAACAGATTCGCGCACTGGAAAAACTCGCGCATATCGACGCAGAACTGAAAGACCTACAGGAGCAGCTCGCGCAGGAACGCTCCACGCTCGACGGATTGAAGTCGGGCATCGCCAAGCTCGACGACAAGCTCGCCATCGACCGTGCCGGCCTCGCCGCGATGGACAAGACCCGTGGCGAGCTGATCCAGGACGTCCGCAACATGACCCAGCAGCTCGAGCATTCGCGCGACAAGCTCGGGCGATCGCGCACCGAGCGCGAGGCCAACGCGGCGACCCGCGAGCTCGAGGAGCTCCGCAAGCTGGTGCGCGATCGCGAGGAGGAGATCGGCAAGCTGACTGCCGACGCCGACGCGGCCCGCCAGCAGATAGAGACGACCGAGGCGGACCACAAGAAGCTGGCCGACGAGCTCGGGGCACGCGAGGGGGACATCAGCTCCAAGCTGAGCGAGGTCGACGTGAAGGCGCGCGCCAAGCAGACCGAGCGCGACGTCGCGGCCAAGCAGCTGCCCCCGCAGCTGTACCGGCGCTACGAGACCATCCGCTCCAAGCGGGGCACCGCCATCGCGCAGACGACCGACGGGACATGCAAGGCCTGCCACATGTCACTGCCTCCCCAGCTGTTCCACCGCCTGCGTCGTGAGCCGCTGCTTGAACAGTGCCCCTCGTGCCACCGCATCATCTACTTCGCTTCGGTCGATGCCGCGGCCGCGAGCGCCGACGCGTCGGCGCCGGGGCGAGGCTGAGCTTGAGGCCGAAGCCGAGGCGAGGCTGAACGGACGTGCGCCTTCGCGTGCGTTCATCACGTACTTCCGCTGAGGGCTGGACGCGCGATACGCTCCTCTTCGTGTCCGCCGGGCGCGTCCCGACATGAAGAGCTGCCCCGTCTGCCAGCGCACCTTCCCGAACGACGCAGGCTTCTGCCCGGCGGACGGGACGCCGCTCACCGCGGCCAGCATGGCGCCCGTGGCCCCCAACGCCGACGACGCACGCATCGGTGCGCGCCTCTGCGGGCGCTACGAGATCCGCCGCGTCGTCGCCGACGGCGGCATGGGCCGCGTCTACGAGGGCATCGACAAGCAGACCGACTCGCGCATCGCAGTGAAGGTACTGCACGAGGACGTGTCGAAGGACGATGTGGCGCTCGAGCGCTTCAAGCGGGAGTACGAGATCAGCGCTCTCTTGCCGCACGAGCACATCGTGCAAGTGCTCGATTTCCAGCGTGATCCGATCTCGAAGACCTGGCTCCTGGTGATGGAATTCCTCGACGGCGAGGAGCTGCGCTACATCCTCAAGCGAGAGAAGGTCCTGCCGCCGGAGCGGCTGGTCCGCATGCTGTCGCACGTGGCGATCGGCCTCGACGGGGCGCACGCTCGCAGCTTCATCCACCGCGATCTCAAGCCCGACAACCTGTTTCTCTGCGGGACGCGCGAGGGCGACAACGTCAAGCTGCTCGACTTCGGTTCGGTGAAGGATCAGAGCGGCGGGAACCGCAAGAAGCTGACCGTCCTCGGAACGACGATCGGCAGCCCCTACTACATGTCCCCCGAGCAGGCGCAGGGACTCGACACCATCGACGCGCGGGCGGACGTCTTCGCGCTCGGCGCCGTGACCTACGAGTGCATCACCGGCGAGGTGCCGTTCACCGGGAATAACGGGCCGTCGATCCTCCTGGCCATCATGACCAAGGAGCCGACGCCACCGAGCGTGAAGGCCGCGGGCGCGAAGTACCCGGTGCCTCCCGCACTCGACGACGTCCTCGAGGAGGCGCTGGCGAAGAACCAGAACATCCGCACCAAGAGCGTTGGCGCGCTGGCGGATGCGGTCGGTCACGCGTACGGGCTCGAGGGCGACCATCTCCAGTGGGCGCTCACACCGCAGCAAGATCTGGCTCGGAGGATCGCCGAGGCGATGCCGCGGTCGATGCAGCCCAAGGTCGCCCCACTGGGCGTCGCCGTGGATCCCTTTGCGGCACCGCCGACGGCGGGGACCATGCCCATGGCGCAGTCTCCCGGCCCGCAACAGCAGAACGTCGACTATCCCTTCCAGGGGGGCCTCCGCGAGGCCGAGCTCGAGGCGGCCGGCGTCCCCAGCGGCAAGCCCGGGTGGTTGCTGCCGGTCATCGTCGGCCTTCTGGCGCTCGTCGTCGGCGGGGCGGTCACTCTCGTGGTGATGATGCACTGACTCCGAGGGCGGCTAGCGTCGCTCCCGTCGCTTCAGCGCGAGACGCTCCGCGGCGGTGAGCGGGCGCTCGGCGGGCGGCGGAGGCGCGGCTGCCGGTGGGGGTGGCGCGGTGGTCTGCGGCGCCGGTGCCCCGGGCATCGTCACCCGTGCAGGTGGCGCATTCGGCCGGAACGGCGCCGTGGCGGCGGGCAGGTCGCGCGGCGCGCTCGGGTCGCGCTGTCGCCGAGCCACGATCGCGTCCCGTAGACGGGTCTGTTCCTCGATCGCCACGGCCTGAGCCCGCGCCAGGCTCTCCGCCCGCTCGGCCCGGCGCCGCGCACCGTCCTCGCGCCACGCGCGGTAGCGGCCTGCCACGACGGCCACGACGTCGGGAACGCCGATGCGTCGCGCCGCGACGGCCAGCAGCATCGCGCACGCGGCGACGAGCACGAGGAGAGGCACCAGCGGCTTGTAAGCGAAGCGCCGCGCCGCGCGATCGTCGAACAGCCCCGCAAGGGTGTCCCGCACCCGGCCGCCGGTCATCGACGCAATCCGCGCCAGCAGCACGCGATCGGTCCCGGTCGGCCGCAGCTCCTCGCCCGCCGTGAGCACGGCGCCGATGGTCCCCACCGGCTCGCCGGAGACCTCGTCCTTCGCCGTCGCCACGTACGTGCCCGGGCCCGAGAGAGGAAGGCTCGCGGCGTAGCGACCTGCGCCCACGGCCTCCAGCGGCACGTCGCGCCCGAAGCCGTCGGGGCCGGCGATGTGCACCGTCAACCGCCGGAACGTCTGCGCCCGCCCATCGTCGCCCACCACGTCGGCGCGCACGTGCAGCTCGCCGCCGCTCGTGTCCGCCTCCAGACGCACCCGGGGATCGTCGGTCTTGCGCGCCACGTCGCGTGCCAGCTGCCCGAAGAGCTTGGCGCCGTCGGGCCACGCGAGCCACTTCTCGCCCCAGCGGTCCTTGTAGTCGCTGGTGAACGCCGCCGCGCGGCCGATGCCCACGCTCCAGGTCGCGAGGACCGGATCGTCCTCCGGGCCGCCGAGCAGCAAGCTCGCGCGCGGCTTGACCAGCGTGACCACGTAGCCCTCGAGCAAGGGCTGCTTTGCGAAGTCGACGCCTCGCGTCGGCGGCGCGGGCACGCCGAGCGACGCCTTGAACGGCGTCTCGTGGATCGCGCTCCGCGCGGCGAGGATGGTCTCCTGGGAGAAGACCGCCGGCAGCTTCGTCGCGTCCTCGATGAGGTAGAAACGGCCCCCACCGATCTTGGACAGGACCTCGAGCTCCGGCGAGTCGCTCCCCCGGCCCAGCGAGATCACGCTGGTCGTCATCCCGTGGTCGTAGGCGTCCTTCACGATGGCACGGCAGCCGGCGATCTGCTCCGCGTCGGATCCGTCGGCGAAGAGCAGCAGGTGCTTGAGGTTGACGCTCTCCCGGGCGAGCGCCTCGTACCCGGCGCGCAGCGAGATGTCGGTGTAGATGCCGCCCCCGCCGACGCCCACCTTCCGGATCGCCTCGCCGATGGCCCGGGGATCCCTCACCGGGGCCATGGGGACGGTCCAGCGCACGACCGTGTCGACGTGCTCCACGCCGAGCCGGTCGCCGGGGCCGAGGAGGGAAGCGGAGCGCGCCGCCGCCTCGTTGGCGAGCTCGAGCTTGGTGTGCCCGCTCACCATCGCCCCCATCGAGCCGCTGTAGTCGATGGCGATTACCTCGGCGAGCGACGCCCTGCGCTTCTCCTGCTTCAGATCGAAGGCGACCGGCGACACCTCCTCGATCGGCGTCCGCGCGTATCCGCCAGGACCCATGGAGCGGTCTCCGCCCATCAGGATCAGCCCGCCGCCTAGGTCGCGCGTGTAAGACGCCATGGCGTCGAGCTGCGTCGTCGTCAGGTCGCTTGCCCGCACGTCGCTCAGCACCACCAGGTCGTACGGCGCGAACGCTCCGATGTCGGCTGGGACGCCAGTAGTGCTCCGCTCGGTGGTGCGGAAGCCGCTGGCCTCGAGCGCCTTGCGCAGGGGTGCGCCGTGCCCCGCGTCGCCTTCCAGGACCAGCGCGAGGGCTGCGCCGCGCACGCGCACGAACGCGCTCCCCACATTGTCGTCGGGGGCGCCGTCGGCGCTGGGATCGATGGCGGTGAGCGCGACGTCGTAGCGGTGGAGGCCCGGCTCGCTGGCGGTCTCGCGCAACCGCAACACGTCCTCCCCCTTGTCGATGCGCGTGCGGACGACGCGCACCTCGCCGTCGTCGCGCCGGACGCGAAGCTCGACGTCGGCGTCCACCGCGCTGGACGTCACCACGCGCAGCTCGAACGGCTCCCCCTCGTCGGCCCGGGGTGGCGCGCGAACGCTCACGACACGGACGTCGGGTACGAGCTTCTGGTCGAGGGCGACCACGTCCACCTGGACGTCCGCCGCCACGGCCGCCGCCGCCGCAGCCAGCGCGTCGCCGCGCGTCTGCACCCCGTCGCTCACCAGGACGATGCGGCCCACCGCGTCCGCCGGCAGCTCGGCCAGCGACCGGCGGATCGCCGCCTCGAGATCGGTTGCGTCGCGACCCACCTCCACCCGCTGCGGTGACGTCGTCTCGCTCTTCGGCCTCGGCGGATCCTCGACCGCCGCCTCCGCGCCGAAGACGATGGTGCCGATGCGGTCGTCGTCGTGCATCGACTTCTCGGCGACCTGGAGCTCCGAGCGGATACGGGCGTCGGCACCGGGGACCAGATCGATCGAACGGGAGCGATCGACGGCGAGCACGATCGCGAGCCGGTCGAGCGGCTTACCGAGCTCCGGCTCCGCAACGACGAGCCCGGCCGCCAGCGCGGAGAGTGCGGAGAGGATCACCACCGCAGCGCGCCGCCCGCGCCCCATCCGCAGGGGTAGGCGGGAGAGACGCAGGCCCAGGAACAACGCCAGCCCGGCGACGAAGACGAGCGCCTGCGGGTGATGGAACCGAAGGTAGGTCTCACGAACCAGCCCCGCGACGACGAGCCCTTCGTACACCAGCGGCGCCGCCCCGAGCAGCGCCACCGCGAGCCCGCTCGGGCGCAGCGTGCCGCGCCGGCGGGTGGCGACGGCGAAGATCGCCGCGCCGAGGACGACCGCCGCGCCGAGCGCGAGCATCCACGCGCGAGCCACGGTCGGGATCATCGCGCCGCCCCTGCGGCACGCTGGCGCGGCTGCCGCGTGACCCACCACACGTCGAGGGCGAGCGCCAGGACCGCGAGCAGGGCGAGCCACGTCGCCCACTCGTTGTGGGCGTCGAGCGTGCGACCGGCGGGCGAGGTGACCGTGGCGGCCGACCCCTCGATGAGCACCGGGCGGGGTCGCACGTCGCTCTCGTGCTCGCTGGTCAGGTTGGCTGCCACCAGCGCGCCGCCGACGTGGGGCTCGTCCCAGCGGACGTGGTAGAGGCCGACGCGATCGAGGGTCGGAAGGATGGCGAAGCCGTCCCGGGCGGCGATCTCCCGCTCTGGCAGGCCAGGGCCGTCGACGAGCACCTTCGTCGTCCCCGTCGGCACCGCGACGCGCGCGGGATCGCCCGTGCGCACCGGTCCTGCTGCACCCTGCGCGCGGTGCAGGCGTCCCAGCTCGACCACGTTGCGCACGAAGAGGACGAACGACGCCTTGAGCGGCCAGTCGCTGTCGCCCACGTCGAACCCGACGATGGTCACCGCGCGCCCGGGGAGCGACGCGTCGGCCACGAGTGTCGTCGCCGTCGAGCGGACCAGACCGGCGCTCGTACCGTGGGGGTCGAGAGCGAGCGATTTCGCGACATGAACGCCGTCGAGCGTCAGGAAGCGTAGCCGCGGGTCGCCCGTTTCCCACGAGGTGATCAGCGGATTGTCCACGGCGGCGCCCACGTCGACGCCGAAGCAGGATCCTGCGGGAGGCCCGATGACGAGCGCGTCGCGCCCGGGCACCGCGGTGGGGCACGCGCCCTCCACGATGACGATGGCGTCGGCGTCGACGTTCACCGTCGCCATCTGGGCGATGCTCAGGCGCTGCAGATCGACGTTGGGATCGGCTTCGATGGCCCGCGTCGTCCACGAGTAGGGCGAGTCGGAGGCGACGACGACTGGCATTCGCAGCGACGCCGGCACCCGGCCGAAGGCCACGTCGTCCACCGGCTGCGCGTCACCCGGTGCGAGCTGGACGATCAGCCCCAGCCCGTGATCATCGAGCCGGGGCTCGAAGGTGAGCACGACCGGGACCTTGTCGCCCGGCTGCAGGAGCAGGCGTCGTGAGGCCACCGGCTCGCCGCGGCCCTCCAGCGAGAGCGTCACGTACGCCTCGCGGGGGTGCGCGCCCCAGCTCTCGATCATCGCGAACACCTGCACCTGCTCGTGGTGGCTGGAGGCGTCCACGCCCGACCGCACGTCGACGCGGACGATGCCCGCGTTGTCCTCGGCGTCGCCGACCGCGAGCACCTCGGCGGGAATACCGTTCACCACCAGCGGCTCGCTGCGCGCGAGCGCGCCGTCGGTCACGATGACGATGCGCTGGCGCCCTCCGAGCGAGCGAAGCCGGTCGGCCGCGAGGGCCACGGCCGCCGCGAGGTCACCCTCGGCGTCGCGCGCCGTGATGGTGCCGATGGCCGCTTGTAGCCGCCGCGGGTCGCGATCGAGCGGCGCCACCACCCGGGCGTCGCGCCCCGCCTCGATGACCATGGCGTCCGACCCCGGCGCCAGCTGGGAGACGACGTTCTGCGCGGCGCGCCTGGCCTCGTCGATGCGCGTCGTCTGCCCGGCGGGGCCCCCCAGGCGCGTCGCCATCGACGCGCTGGTGTCGACCACGATGGCGATGTGATCCCCGTCGATGGATCCGCCGCGGGAAGACGGCCGTGCCAGCGCCACGGCGAGCGCGAGCAGCGCGAGGATCTCGAGCAACAAGGGCAGCTCGGGGACGAGCTTGCGGAAGGGATGCTTCGCCAGAAGGTCGCGCTGAGCCGCCGCCCACAGCCACGTGGAGGACACGCGCTGCCGCCGGCGCTTGATCTTGAGGATGTAGAGGACCACCAGCGGGACCAGCCCTGCGAGGAGCAGCAGGCCCCTGGGGTCGAGGAGGTGCAGGCCGCCCATGGCTCAGTCGACCGCGCGTCCCACGAACCGTCGCACCGCGTCGAGCAGCGGCTCCGTGGTCTTGACGCGCACGTAGGTGGCCCCGTGCTTCTTCGCCGTGGCCCGGAGCGCCGCCACCAGGCCGCCCAGGCGCGCGAGATAGGCATCGAGCGCCCGCGCGTCGAGGGTGACGTCGAGCACCTCACCCGTCTCGGCGTCCTCCAGCGCCAGGTCTCCGTCCCAGGGGGGCTCGAGCTCCTCGGGGGAGAGCACCTGCACCAGCGCCAGATCGTGCCCCGAGGAGGCCGCCCGCCCCAGCGCCGCCTCGAAGGGACCGGCGTCGAAGAAGTCGCTGATCACCACCAGCATGCCCGGCCGCGGCGAACGCAGGACCACGCCGTCGATGGCGCGGGCCAGATCGGTGCCCTTCTCCGGGACCACCCCGTCGAGCTCGCGCAGCAGCTTGGCCAGCGCCCCCCGACCGCGCACCGGCTCGCGCATCCGCACCAGGCCGTCGCTGGCGGCGAGCACCTGCGCCCGCTCGCTCGATGCCAGCGCCATGTACCCGATGGCGGCAGCCAACCGCTTGGCCACCGTCATCTTGGGCGGGTCGCCGCTGTCGAGCGACGCGCTGGCGTCCACCACCAGCCGCACCACCACGTCCTCCTCGGCGCGGAAGAGCTTGAGCACCGGCTCACCCGTGCGCGCGAACGCCAGCCAGTCCATCCGTCGCAGGTCGTCGCCCGGAGCGTAGGGGCGGTGCTCCAGGAACTCGGCGCTGCTGCCCCGCCGCGATGCCACGTGCTCGCCGCCCGAGCCCGACCGCGCCCTCACGCGGAGGCGACGGCGGAGCGCCTCCAGCTCGCGCGTGAACGCCGGATCGAGCAGCGTGGGTCGAGCGCTCATCGGCCCATCACGCGGTGGGGGCGGGCGGAGGTGCCGCCGCGGCGAGCTCCTCGGCCCGGAGCGCATCCTCGGCCGCCGTGGTCGCCGCGTCGAGCTCGCGCACCGCGCGGTGGCAGCGGTGCGCCGCCGCCCCCAGCAGCGCCAGCCCCAGCATCCCCCACAGCAGCGAGCACGCCGCGCCGATCTCGATCACCGGCACGTCCGATCCCGAGTGCGACGACGAGTCGAGCCAGGCCATCATGTAGAGGGCGTAGAACGGGCTGGGCGCCCCGATGACGAGCCAGTCGTCGCCGTGGTGCTGCGTGAGCACGCCGCCGATCGCCGCGACTACCCAGGGACCGGCGCAGACGAGGAAGAGCAGCGCGCCGGCGACCAGGCGAGCGATCCACGGCGTCTGTCCGCGCGAGCGCAGCCACGCCGCCAGGCCAGTCACGAAGACGAAGAAGCCCGCCGCATAGAGCGCGAAGAAGAAGATCTCCTCGGTGTACTTGGCCTTCTTGCTCGTGCCGAACAGCTCGATGAGTGCCATGTCGCCGAAGGCGATGATCCAAACGCCGGCGAAGCCCAGCGCCGCGACGAGCATGGCCGTCTTGGGCAGGCCCGGACCGAAGAAGCGCTTCATGATCCCGGCGCGCTCGCGCTCCCAGTGGATCCGGACGCGACGGGAAGGGCCCGGCGGCTCCGCGGCGAAGAGCATGGCGCAGAAGGCCAGGTAGAGCGCGAAGGTGCTCAGACCCAGGACGCAGAGGACCATCCGCGACTCGTCGTCGTCGGCCACCGCGCTCGGCACGGCGCAGGTGACGGCGATGAGCGGCGTGGAGAAGAAGAACCACCGCTTCAGCCCCGTCGAGCGGTCGTCGGCCTCGCCGCTCAGGTTGGCGATGGTGGCCTCGTAGAGGAACCAGGCCGGGGTGGTGATGACCAGCAGCGGCACCCCCACCAGCAGCAGCAGATACTCGAGGCCGAGCTTGCCGCGCGAGTAGGCCAGCGGCAGCCAGATGGGGAAGGCCTCGGGCACCTCGCTCCAGAGCTTGTGGATGCCGAAGGATGCGCCGAAGCCGAGGATGAAATAGAGGGTGGGGCCGATGACGATGGCGAGCATCAGCGTCACCACGATGGCCCCGCGCAGGCTCGACATGAGCGAGCTCACGGCCAGACCGAAGGCCACCGCCAGCCCGGCGACGAGGAAGAGGAAGACGAAGGCGACCACGACCTCCGTGGCGGTCACCCCGCCGAAGAGGAACGAGAGCGCGCCCACCGGCGCCAGCACCACGATGTAGAGGGCGATGGTGGTGTAGGCAGCCATGAACTTGCCGCGCGCGATGTCCTGCGGCCGCAGGCCCGTCAGCAGGACCGCCTCCCACGTCCGCCCCTCGCGCTCCGACGCGACGCCGTTCGCGGCGACCGCGGGGCCGACGATGACCACCACCAGGTACGCGAGCGAGAAGAAGACCTGGAAGAGCGCCCCCCCGATGGCCGCCGGGGTGGTCTCGCTGGCGGCGGCCAGGCCGCCGATGGAGCACATGAGGAGAGCCAGCGTCAGCGTGAGCGCGAACAGGACCCACGGTGTCCGCGCCAGGCGCGCGGATTGCCGCATCTCGCGCATCCAGATCGCGTTGGGATCGCGGAGCAGGCGTTCGAGCAGACCCGCAGAGGCGGCAGGGGAGGGGGCGGCCGCCGGGACGGGCATGTTGAGGGGAGCCGTCACTGGACCTCCCCCTTCGTGACCTCGAGAAAGATCCGCTCGAGCTCGTTTCGCTCTGGTTCCACGCCAACCACGGGGATGTTGCTGGTGACGAGCGCCCGCACGATCGCCGCCACCATCTGATCGTCTCCGGTGTACTTCACGACCACCGTCCCTCCCGGTCCCGGCGACACGGTGTGGATGCCTTGCATCGACACCAGCGCCGCGTATACCGCCTCCCCCGGGGCGAGGGCGCGCAGGCGCACGTTGCGCGTGGGCGCTGGCGCCGCCACGAGCTGCGGGAGGGCCTGCTGCGGCTGCGGCGGCATCCACCCTTGCTCGCCGAGATCGCGCGGCACCGCCTCGTACCCGGCGCTCCCGGCGGGTGCCGGCGGCAGCGGTTGCATCGGCGGCATGGGCTGCATCGGCAGTGGCCGCTGCGCCTGCG
>DATBQU010000268.1:0-1853 GCA_036560665.1 Polyangiaceae bacterium | reverse complement strand
GTGCAGGGGGAATGGACGAAACGGGGGCCCCGAAGACGGCAGGGATGATCTGCACCGCGCTCGAGCCGATGAGGGCGACGGTCACGCCGATGACGATGACCAGGGCGACGCGCTTGCCCTGCAGGCGCGCGCGCGCGACGGCGACGTCCTCGCGAGCTGCATCGGGCATGCGCCCGTCATGGTCGCCGCCGGCACGGCTGTCAACAAGGTGGCAAAACGGCGGAGCTCCCGGCTCGCGGAGCGTGCTACGAGCGTCGGGATGCAAGCGCCCGGTCCCAGGGTGGCCGTCGTGCTCGACGGCGGCGGGGAGCCGGGGCGCGCCATCGCCATCGCGCTCGCAGCTCGGGGAGTGCGGGTCGTGGTGGTCGGCGGGGCCGAGCGCGCTCTGGGCGAGACCGTCGGGGAGATCGCGCACGCGGGCGGGCAGGCCCGGCACGTCGTGGGCGACGCAGCGGCAGGGCTGGCGCGGGCGGTCGATATCTGGGGTCGGGTGGACGTGGTCGTCGCGGGGGACGTCGCCCCGCGGGCCTTCCCGGCGGGCGCGGAGGCCGAGGACCTCGCCGCCCGGATCGCCGCGGCGCTCGCCGCCTGAGTCAAGGGGTCGGATTGGGGCTTGAACCCCCGCGGCCAGTACCCTAGTTAACTTTCAAATCATTTTGAACGCCACGACCAACGCCTCCGTTGCCTCGGTCGCGCTCCTCCGCGACGCCGCCACCGCCGAAAGGGCCGGCGCGCGCGCTGCCGAGCGGATCGCCCAGGTGCATGCGCTGCTGGGCGACGACATGGCGGTGGTCGACCGCGAGCTGACCCGGCTCACCCGCGACGGCCTGTCCCCCGCGACGGACTCCGCGGCGCACCTGCTCGAGGCGGGCGGCAAGCGCGTGCGCCCGCTGACGGTGCTCCTCTCGGCGGCGTGCTTCGGTCCGGTGCCGGCCGCCGCGCGCGATCTCGCCGTCGTCGCCGAGATGATCCACCTGGCCACGCTGCTGCACGACGACGTGGTCGACGACGGACACGAGCGTCGCGGGCGAACCACGCCTCGACGCATCTGGGGCAACGCGGTGAGCGTTCTCGCCGGCGACCTGCTGCTCACGCACGCGCTCGAGCGCACGGCGGCGGCGGCGCCCGGGGGCGTGCTGGCCGACCTCTTCGCGACGCTGCGGCGGCTGGTCGACGGCGAGGTGGTGCAGCTGCGCGGCCGGGCGCGACTCGACGTCCGCGAGGAGGTCTATTTCCGCATCGTCCACGACAAGACGGCCTCCCTCTTCGCGTGGGCAGCGCGGGCCGGAGCGGCGGCGGCGGGGGCGCCGGCCGAGGCGGTCAGCGCCCTGGGCGAGTTCGGGGCGCGCGTGGGCGTCGCCTTCCAGCTCGTCGACGACGTGCTCGACTACGACGGCGATCCGCGCGCGACGGGCAAGGCGCTGCTCGGCGATCTGCTGGAAGGCAAGCTCACGCTGCCCCTCATACGCACGCTCGACGCCCGGCCCGAGCTCGCCGCAGATCTGGACGCCGTCCGCGCGAGCGACCGTCGCGCCGCCGTGCGCGTGGCCGAGGCCGTGCGCGCGTCCGGCGCCTGCGACGGCGTACGGGCGCTCGCCCGCGAGGAGACCGCGCGCGCCCTGGCGGCTCTGGCGGCGGTCCCGCCGTGCGTCGCGCGGGACCTGCTGGCTTCGATCGCCAGCGAGCTGTCGTCGCGCGCCGCGTAGATGCGTCGTGCTGTAAGCTGGGCGCGCGTGGCGAAGCGCGAGAAACAGCGGACGCTCTGGCCGAGCGAGGCGGCCGTCAGCGACGTCATCGGCCGGCTCATCGAGTTCTGGGGCTTCAAGAGGAACATGGGCCGCGTCTGGACGGTG
>DATBQU010000267.1:0-12807 GCA_036560665.1 Polyangiaceae bacterium | reverse complement strand
GGTGCGCAAGCTGCTGGGTCTCATCGGGCGCGACGAGTCACGGCACATCGCCGCCGGGCAGCGGTTCTTCGTCGAGGTCTACCCGCACCTCAAGAAGCACCGCCACGAGATCATGGCCAAGCACCTGGCCACGACCATCATGCTGCTGGTCGCGGCCTACGACCTGGTGCAGCCGATGAACAAGCTCGACGTCGACCTGGCCCAGGTGCTCGACGGGATGTACCAGCACTACGAGGACGTGCTGGGCGCGCTGCCGCCGTTCCCCGAGCAGGGGCTGCGCGACGCGCTGATGAAGCGGCTGCGCAAGCAGACGCCGCTGACCATCGCCCACGTGAAGGCGGTGACGTCCGCCGACGGCCACGTGGACATGAAGCGACTGGTCTCGCTTTGCTCGCGTGCCCTGCGCAGCCCGCGGGCGCTGCGCGACCTCATCGCGGCATGATGCACGCTGTCGTCGTCGGCTCCGGCATCGGGGGCACCGCGGCGACGCTGCTCCTGGCGCACGCGGGCATCCCCGTCACGCTGGTCGAGAAGAACCGGCGCATCGGGGGCTCGTGCTCGGGATACGAGAAGCGCGGCTTCACGATCGACATCGGCACGCACATGTTCTGCCGCGGCGACAAGGGGCCGCTCGGCGGCGTGCTGCGGCGGGTGGGCCGGAGAGGGGCCATCGACTTCGTGCGCACGCGCGACATCTCGGAGATCCGCTTTCCGGGTACCCGCCCGGGCGAGGGGCTGGTGCGCATCCCGGTGCCGGCGGACATCCACCGCATGCCCCGCTTCTGTCTGGAGATCGCGCGCGCGCTCGAGCTGCCGTGGCGCGAAGCGGCTCGCGCGGCGCGCCTCTTCGCTCACGTGCTCACCATGAGCGACGACGACATCGACGCCTGGAACGACCGCACCATCGAGGAGTTCGTGGCGCCTTTCACCGATCACGCGCCGACGCTCGGCGTCTTCGGCTTCCTGCTCGGTCTCTACTTCATCCTGCCGTACTGGGAAGTGAGCGCGGGCGAGGCGCTGTGGTGCTTCCGCCGCATGGCGCACGACAATGCGCTCTCCTACCCCCGCGGAGGCGCCATCGCCATCCCGTCGACCTACGTGAAGCTCGCGCGCGAGCTCGGCGCGGAGCTGCGCACCGGGACGGGGGTGCGCCGCATCCTGGTCGAGGGCGGCCGCGTGCGCGGCGTGGAGCTGTCGGACGGAACGAGGCTGCCGGCTGATCTGGTGGTCTCGACCTCCAGCCTGCGCACCACGGTGATGGGCCTGGTCGGCGCCGAGCACTTCCCGGCGGCCTACGTCGATCGCGTGAAGAGCCTGCGCGGCTCGTACGTCGCGGTTCAGGCCAAGATCGCCCTCGACCGCCCGCTGGTCCGCGCCGGCTCCATCGTCGGCGGCGTCGGCGACGGGATGGACCTCTTCCGCGTCACCACCGCCGACATCAAGTCGATGTTCGCCTCGCTCCAGCGCGGCGAGGTCCCACCGGTGGTGCCCTTCTACTGCCCGGTCCCGAGCAACTTCGATCCCTCGCTCGCGCCGCCGGGGCATCAGCTCCTGACGGTGTGCGCCGTGGCGCCGACCAGCGACGTGACCCTGCGCGACGAGGCGCGCGCCTGGGAGAAGGCGATGATGGAGGCCATGGGCCGCGTCGTGCCCGGCCTCGAAGACCACGCGCTGTTCATCGACCATTTCTCGGTCGCCTTCATCGAGAAGTGGATCGGCAAGGAGTTCGGGCCGGCGGTCTCCACGGCCCAGACGCCAGACCAGGTCGGGGCGCGCCGTCCGCCGGTGTGGACGCCCCTTCGGGGCCTGTACCTCGCCGGGTGCAACGCCGGCGCGCGGGGCGTGGGCACGGAGCTGGCGGCGGCGAGCGCGATGGAGTGCGTGGATCGGATCCTGGCCGACCTCGGGCGCGATCTCGCATCGCCGGGGCCGCGCCCGGTCTCCCGCGTCGCGCGCGACCTCGCGGTGCGCGCCGCGACGATGCCGGTCGCGTGGGCCACGCGGGCGGCGAGGGCCTGAGGCTACAACCCGAAGTCGAAGCCGATGACCGGGCCCAGGAAGAACTGCGTCCCGGAGGCGAGCCCCAGCGGCGGTGTCCCGAGGTTCGAGGTGACGCCGGCCACGGTGAGCGTGCGCTGCGTGGGCGACGGCGCGACGACCGGGTCGCCCACGAACTCCAGCATGAACAGCCCGCCCACGTGGAACTTGGGCCCGTTCTGCCAGCCGACCAGGACGCCCGCGTCGAACATCAGCAGCGGCGCCGTGTACGAGATCGTGTCCGAAGTGTACTCGTCGCCCTGCCCGCTGCCCGTCGGCGAAGCGGTACGCTTGTAGATGTTCCCGCGCTCGACGACGCCCCCGAACGCCCCCGCCGTCAGGCGGATGTGCGGGTGCTTGGTCGCCACCCGCCCGCCGATGGCGCCGCCGCCGCCGAAGCGGTGGAAGGTGTAGTCCTCCGTGCGCGCCGGCCCCGCGTGCGGGTCGGTCGGCGCGAGCAGGCCGCTGTAGGTGAGGTTGGCGGTGGCGTAGTCGTATTCGCCGAGCGCCACCCCTTCGACCGCGATCCAGCCGAACGAGTACCCTACGCGCACGAGCAGCCCCGCACCGAGCGGGCTCGACGTGCTGCACGGGGTCGTCGGGCACGCCTGCGCGATGTCGTTGGTGGCCCCCGAGGGGCTCACGTACCCGAAGAAGCCGAGCCCCGAATAGATCCCCTCGTAGCGCTGCGCTTCGCCGCTTTCGCTCTCCAGGCGCGCGTCCTCGACGAAGGCCTCGCCCGCATGCACCAGGAACGCGCGCTTGTAGGTGCGGAAGCCGGGGGCCTCGATGGTCACCTCGTGCTGCCCGGCGGGCAGCTCCCCCTCCCACACGCCCTTGCCGACGGGACGCGCGTCGATGGCGATGACCGCGTCGGCCGTGTGCGTGTCGATCTGCACCTTCCCGGTGGGGGCGACCACCTCGAGCACGAGCTCGACGCGGTCGCGCCGGGCGACGTCCACCTGCTTCGGTTGCGAGAGCTTGTCCGCGCCGCGTCCCTCCACCACGTGAACCCCCGGCTTCACGTCGCCCTCCCACGGCGCCGGGCCCATGTCCGTCCCGTCGACCACGACGTTCACCTTGGCGTCGGGAGGCGCGCTGACGACGAGGTGCCCCGTCGTCACCTCGGGCTGCATCGGCCCGTCGACCGTGGCCTCGTCGCCGCCGCCGAGCTTCACCTCCTTCTGGAGCGTCTCGAAGCCCGCCTTGGTGACGGCGACGGCGTGCGGTCCGAGGTTGACCCGCAGCGGTCCGCCGAGCGGGGTCGTGCCGGCGTCGTTCCCGTCGAGGGTGACGGCGGCACCCGGCTCTGCGACCGTGACGCGGACGGTCCCGGTCAGCATGCCGAGCTCCTCGATGGCGCGCTGGATCGCGCGCTTGTCGCCGGCGCTCATGGTCGCCCCGTACCTGGCGAGCAGCGTCTGGTACGCGTCGTAGGCCGAGGCGAAGTCCTTCAGATCGCGGTGGCACTGCGCGATGTTGCGCTGGAGGCTCGCGCGGGGCGCGATGTCGTTGGCGCGCTTGAACGACGCCAGCGCCTCGCGGTACGACCCCTCGCTGTACAGCTTGAGCCCCGTCTCGAAGAGCTTCTTCGCGGCGGCCAGGTCGGCGGGCGACGGCGCGGCGGGCCCCGGCGGCGCGGCGAGCGCAGGGGGTGGGGGCGCGCCGAGGCTACCGGCGGCGATCGCGAGGGCCGCGACGAGCGAGCGGGCGCGCATCGATCGCCCAGGGTAGTCGAAGCGACGCTAGAACTGGGACGAGATTCCCGCCGCGCCGACCTGCCCCTTGCTGCCGCCGCCGGGCGGGCCAGGCTGGCTCGGCGTCGGCTTCGGGAGGCGGGGTGTGGAGGTGGTCGCGGCAGGGATGGACGCGGATGCCGTCGCGGTCGCGGATGCCGTCGCGGTTGCCGTCGCGGTCGCGGATGCCGTCGCGGTCGCGGTCGCGATCACCCGGATCGGCGCAGCGTCCGTGGTCCGCGTCTCCCACTTGTACATGGCCGCGATCCCGATGGTCGCCCCCGCCGCGATGGCCATCCCGGCGACGACGAGCATCGACCGTCTCCGTCTCGGCAGCAGGATGGCCGCGCTGGTCCCGCCGGGGATGGTGGCGTTCGCGGGCGCGCCGCTCCCGCGCACGACGTAGCGCTCGAGCGAGGGAGACGACGCGGGCGGCAGCGACTTGAGCTTCACCGTCGAGCCCTGGAGCTCCGGGTAGATCGCCTCCAGCCGCTCGCGCACCGTGCGCATGTCCTGCACGCGTTTCTCGACGTCGTGGGCCAGCATGTCCGCCACGAGATCGTCGAGCGCCGGCGGTATGCTGGGCACCACCGTGCTCAGCCGGGGCGGCTTCGTCGACACGAGCTGCAGGATGGTCTGCTCGTAGGTCGGCCGCTCCGGCAGGTACGAGTGCCCGGCGATCGCCTCGAAGAGCACCGCGCCGAGCGAGAACACGTCGGTGCGGTGGTCGACGGTGTCGAGCCCCTGCGCCTGCTCGGGCGACATGTACTGCGGAGTGCCGATGGCCGTCCCGCGCCGCGTGATGCCCCTGCGGGCAAAGCGCGCGTCGTGCGCCTCGCGCACCACCTTGGCGATCCCGAAGTCGACCAGCTTGACCAGCGTGGTCCCGTCGTCGCGCTCGACCAGGAACATGTTGGCCGGCTTGAGATCGCGGTGCACGATCCCCGCGGCGTGCGCCTTCTCGAGCCCCATCGCCGCCTGCTTGTTCAGCCCGCAGGCGAAGGTCGGCTCGAGGCGCCCGCGATGGGTCAGGACGCGCGCCAGGTCCTCGCCCTTGAGCAGCTCCATCACCAGGAAGAGGCCGAGCTCGGGGTCGGCGCCGGCGTCGAAGACGTGGACGATGTGCTCGCTCTCCACCGCGCCGGCGCTGCGAGCCTCGCGCTCGAAGCGGTGGACGATCTCGCCGTCGTTGGCGAAGAGCGACTGGACCAGCTTGATGGCGACGCGCTTGCCGATGGCGACGTGCTCGCCCTCGTAGACGACGGCCATCCCGCCCTCGCCGAGGACGTTCTGGATGCGGTAGCGGCCCGCGAGCATCCGACCGACCGCGCGCGGCGCGTCGGAAACCGGCGCCAGCTCGCCTTCGCCGCTCATCGAACCTCCGCAGCCCTCAAGCGTAGTACAAAAGGGACGTGGACGCGCGCTGGTGGACTGCATGGGTGCTGCTCGTTGGATGCAAGGGGGCGCCGCAACCTTCGCCGGCGCCGTCCGGAGGGGCGGCGGCGTCCGCGCCGGTCGCCGTGGTCTCGTCTGCCTCGTCTGCCTCGTCTGCGTCCGCCACCGCCTCGGCGCCGTCTCCTCTCGCGAGCGCGCCGGCAAGCGCATCGCCGTCGGCCAGCGCGACCGGAGCGATGTCGGCTCCCCCCGGGAACGCCCCGTCCGGCGCCTGCCGCGCGCTGCGCGGCCCGATCGAGCTGCCCTTGCGCGCTCCCGCCGCGCTCTCCCTGCACGCCGAGACGGTCGAGGTGGTCCTCGACGACGACGGAAGACCTCGCACAGTCTCCTTCCCCGTAGCCCCGGTGCCCCCTCCTTCTTCCGCGCCCGCGCCTGCCCGCGAGGCGGCCGAGGGGGGCGCCCGACCCGGTTACGCCGTGCCCTGCGCCGCCGGGGGGGACCACCTCTTCTGCGCCGATCACGCGGGCGCCGTGCACCGCACGGCGCGCGACGGGTCCGGCGACCGCATCGTCGCCAGCAGCCGCGCCGGCTCGCGCATCGCGGCCGCCACGCTGGGCGGAACGCACGCCGCGCTCGGATACCTCGCCAGCCGCCAGACGAGCGAGGGCTGGGTCAGCGAGGCCTGGCTCGCGGTCGACGACGAGCCGCCGCAGCGCCTCTCGGAGGACGGCAGCGGAGCAACGTCCCTCGCGCTCTCGCCTCGCGGGAACGGCGTCCTCGCCCTGAGCGTCGACGCGCGCTCCGCCCTCACCGCCCTGCACGTGCGCCCCGTGACCTTCGAGGGCAAGGCCCACCTCGGCGAGGACGTGGTGGCGTTCGTCGGCGGCCCGGGCGACCGCCGCACCGGGGCCGCGCTGGCCGTGCCGCCCAGCGGCCCCGCCTGGGCGCTGCTTCCCATCGCGAAGGACGTCGGCAGCTTCGGCCTCTCCATCGTGCGCCTCGACGAGCAGCCGCGCGTGGACGAGCCCGTGGTCTGGTCGATGTACCCCAACGGCCTGGACCCGGCCCCCGTCGCCGCCGTCTCGCCCGGAGGCGGCAAGTCGTGGGTCGCGCGCGTGCGCCCGCAGGGACCCGAGCCCGGCTCGCCGCGCGTGCTCGAGCTGGGCGACCTCACCTCCGACGGGGCGTTCGCGCCACGCGATCTGGTGGCCACCGGCGGCAAGCCGAGCGATGTCGCCCTCGCGCTCGACCCGCAAGGTGCCCTGTGGCTCGCCTGGGTCGACGCTGGGGGCAGCTGGCTCGAGCGTCTGGCCTGCAAGTAGCGCTCGCCGCCCTTGCAATGCCGCCGAGGGTGAACCACGATTCACGCGATGAATCGGGCCACCGACCGGCTCCCCCGCCGTCGCGACGAGGCCCGCGCCCTCTTCCGCAACGCCATCCTCGCGTCGGCCGAGGCGGTCTTTGCCGAGCGCGGCTTCCACGGCGCTCGCATCCAGGACATCGCCGCGCGCGCCCGCATCGCCGTGGGGACGGTCTACAATCACTTCGAGCAGAAGGACGACGTGCTCGCGGCGCTGCTCGACGAGCGCACCGAGGAGATGCTGGCGCAGCTGCGCCCGCGGGTGGACGACCCCAAGCCCTTTCAGGCGCGCCTCGCCACGCGCGTGTCTCGCCTGCTCGGGTACGTCCAGCAGCACCGCGCCTTCTTCGCCATCGCCAGCGAGCAAGGCCTCTTCGCCGGTACCGCGGCGCCGGGCGCGCGGGTCGCCACGCGTCGCCTGCGCCACGTGGAGAAATTCCGCGCCCTGTTCGGCGCACTGGTGAGGGAAGGGATCGCCTCGGGCGAGGTCGAGCCGCTGGACGGGGACACGCTCTCGCGGTTCTTCGGGGGCACGCTGCGCGCCTTCGTCCTTTCGTCGATCAGCGAGAAGACGACCGACGTCGAGCAGCAGGCGAGGACGCTCGTCGAGCTCTTCCTGCACGGCGCGGCCCGGCGCAAGGGCAAGTCGAGGCAATCGAGGCGCTAGGCTACGCGGACGTGGTCGGCATCGGCGCGTTTCAGTGAGCCGCGCGCGGGCGGCGTGCTATCCCGTCGGCGCCCATGGCCGTCCACGCCGACCGTCACCACCACGAGACGCGCGCCTACTACGACGAGTTCTCGCACCGCTACGAGGCGGAGCGGCGTCCGAACCAGCCGGACGGGTACCACGCGCTCATCGACGACCTCGAGGTCGAGCTCGTCCAGCGCTACGGACAGGGCCGCGACGTGCTCGAGTGCGGCGTGGGCACGGGGCTGCTGCTCGAGCGCATCGCCCGCTTCGCCAGCAGCGCGAAGGGAATCGATCTGTCGCCGCGGATGCTCGAGCGCGCCCACGCTCGCGGCCTCGACGTGCGCGAGGCCAGCGTCACCGACGTCCCGTTCCCCGACGCCACCTTCGACGTCGTTTGCTCCTTCAAGGTGCTCGCCCACGTGAAGGACATCGGCCGCGCCCTCTCCGAGATGGCACGGGTCACGCGTCCCGGGGGCGTCGTCCTCGCCGAGTTCTACAATCCGGTCAGTGTGCGCGGGCTGGTGAAGCGCTTCGGCCCCCCCGGCGCCGTGTCGCACCGCAAGCGCGAGAGCGACGTGTACACCCGCTTCGACGCCCCCTGGATCGTGCCTCGCCTTCTGCCTCCCAGCCTGCATCTCGAGGCGGCGCGGGGAGTGCGGATCGTGACGCCGTCGGCGCGCGCCATGAAGATCCCCGTGGTGCGCGAGGTGTTGCGGCGCATCGAGCGCGGCCTGGCCGACACGCGGGCGGCGTTCTTCGCGGGGTTCTACGTGGCGGTGCTGAGGAAGAGCGCGACCTAGCGCGAGCGTATCCTTCAGGGCGGAGGCCCCCCATGTCTCGCTCCCTGCGCTCCAAGACCGCCTTCATCGCGCTCCTCGCGCTGGCCGTGCTCGCCCTCTGGATGTGGCGGCGCGACCCGCACGGGGACACCGGCGGCGAGATCGCCGCCGAGCCGGGACTCATCGACGGCCGACTGTGGGTCGACTCCCGCCCCGACAAGCACACCGACTACGTGCAGGCCGCCATCTTCCTCGGCGCCGCCAACTTCGGCCTCTTCGAGCGCGCCTCGTCCTACGACCTGCGCCTCGAGGTCTTCGACATGACGCGCGACGCCAGGACGGTCAAGCTCACGTTCCCCCAGAACGGCAAGGCCGCGTCCTTCGGCTTCTCGGTGAAGACATGCAACGATCTCCCGCCGTTCGACCTTTGCCTCGACGTCACCAGCAACCCCTGGGGCGGTCCGAAGCGCTACCACGGCTTCTCCAACCCCGAACAGGAAGACCAGGCCCTCGGCCCCCTCGCGGCGCGCCTGCGCGCCGGGGCGTCGGGAGCCTCGCAACAAAGGTAGCGACCACTTTCTTTGTGTGCTACCGCTTGCGGCGTGGGCTACGACGTCGTCCTCAAGAACGGGCTCTTCTTCGACGGCACGGGCGCCCCGGGCGCGCCCCGTCACCTCGGCATCCGCGACGGGCGCGTGGTCGCCATCGCCGAGGGTCTCCTCGACGAGGCGGGGTGCCCGCGCGTGATCGACGCGGCCGGGCAGTGGGTGATGCCGGGATTCCTCGACATCCACACCCACTACGACGCCGAGCTGCTCGCGGCGCCTTCGCTCAGCGAGTCGATCCGCCACGGCGTGACCACGGTCACCGTCGGCAGCTGCTCCATCAGCACCATCCTGTCCGCGGCGGAGGACTGCTCGGACATGTTCACCCGCGTCGAGTCGGTGCCGCGCGCCCAGGTGCTGCCCCTGCTCCGCGCCAGGAAGACGTGGAGCACGCCCCGCGAGTACGTCGACTTCCTGCGCGCGCACCCCATGGGTCCCAACGTCACCGCATTCCTCGGACACTCCGACCTGCGCGTGCGGGTCATGGGGCTCGAGCGCGCCGTCGACGGCAAGGCCCGCCCTACCGCCGAGGAGCAGGCGGCGATGGGCCGCTGGCTCGAGGACGCGCTCGACCAGGGCCTGCTCGGCCTCTCGAGCATGACCAACCCATGGGACAAGCTCGATGGCGACCGCTTCCGCTCGAAGCAGCTCCCGTCCACGTACGCCACCTGGGGCGAGTACCGCCGGCTGAACCGCATCCTGCGGCGCCGCGGGCGCATCCTGCAGTCGGCGCCCAGCCTGGTCACCAAGGTGAACGCGCTCCTGTTCCTCCTGGAGAGCGCCGGCTTCGCCTTCCGCAAGGCGCTGAAGACCACGCTCATCACGCTGGCCGACGCCAAGTCGAGCCCCGGCCTGCACCGCGTCCTCGGCCGCCTCACGCGCTTCGTCAACCGCACCCTGCGCGGCGACCTGCGCTGGCAGACGCTGCCCGTTCCCTTCGAGGTGTACTCCGACGGGATCGATCTGGTCGTCTTCGAGGAGTTCGGCGCCGGCCAGGCCGTGCTGCACCTGGTCGACGAGGTGAAGCGCAACGCCCTGATGCAGGACCAGGCCTACCGCCGCGCGTTCCGCCGCGACTACGAGAAGAAGTGGAGCCCGCGCGTCTGGCAGCGCGACTTCCACGACGCCCACATCGTGGCTTGCCCCGACGCGAGCGTGGTCGGCCGCTCCTTCGGAGAGGTGGCCGACGCGCGCGGCGTCCACCCGGTCGACGCGTTCCTCGATCTGGTCGTCGCGCACGGCAAGAGGCTGCGCTGGCGCACGGTCATCGCCAACCACCGCCCGCGGCAGGTCGAGGAGATGATGCGCGAGCCGTCCGCGCTCATCGGCTTCGCCGACTCCGGCGCGCACATCCGCAACATGGCCTTCTACAGCTTCCCGCTGCACATGCTGCGCAAGGTGCGCGACGGCGAGCGCGCCGGCCGCCCGGTGATGCCGCTCGAGAAGGCGGTGTGGCGCCTCACCGGGGAGATCGCCGACTGGATGAACGTCGACGCCGGGCACCTGCGCCTCGGCGATCGCGCCGACGTCGTCGTCGTCGATCCGGCCTCGCTCGACGGGCGGCTCGACGTCTACCACGAGGCGCCGATGGAGGGCCTGGACGGTCTGGTGCGCATGGTCAACCGCAGCGACGGTGCGGTGCGGTCGGTGCTGGTCAACGGGCGCGTGGCCTTCGACGGCGCCTCCTTCGACCACGCCCTCGGCCGTGCCACCGGCTTCGGGCAGTTCCTGCCGGCCGGCGCGAAGGTGGGCGCCGGCGGCGCGCCGCAGCGTCTGCCGCGGGCTGCCTGAGTGGCCGCCCGCCGCACGCAGGAAGAGCGGCGCGAGGGCACGATCCGCAAGCTCCTCGACGCGGCCACCGACGCGCTCATCGAGCTCGGCTACGCCGACGCCAGCGTGCAGAAGATCTGCGAGCGCGCCGGCGTGTCGCAGGGGGCGCTCTTCCGGCACTTCGCCACGCGCGAGGAGCTCATGGTCGCCGTCGGGCAGGACGTGGGCCGCCAGACGCTCGCGCGCTACCGCCGCGACTTCGAGGCGCTGCGGGACCGCGAGGACCCGCTCCTCCTCGCCATGCGCCTGGTGCGCGATCGCTGTCGATCGCGCCTAAACCAGGCCTGGTACGAGCTCGCCATGGCCGCGCGCACCAGCCCCGGCCTGCGCAAGGGGCTGCGGCCCGTCGCCGCGCGCTATTACGAGGACATCGGCGAGCTCGCCGTGCAACTCCTGCCCGACCTGGCGGCAGCCATGGGCGACCGCTTCGCCGTCCTGGTGGAGACCATCGTCGCCGTGTTCGACGGCGAGTCGGTGCACCGCTTCGTCCTGCCCCGGCCGGCGGTCGACGAGGCGCGCCTCGAGATGCTGGGCGCCTTCGCCAGGCTCGTCGTGACGCCCCGCCCTTGACGGCGCGGCCGGCGCGACGTAAACACTGTTCACATGACGGCCGACGGCGACCAGACCAAGGCCCGCCTGCTGACCGAGGCGCGCGACCTCTACCTCGAGGAAGGCTTCGCCCACTTCTCGCTGCGGGAGGTCGCCCGGCGCGCGGGGGTCTCCGCCGCCGCCGTGTACCGTCACTACGACGGCAAGGAGGCCCTGCTCGGCCAGGTGTGCGCCCAGGGCCTCCAGATCTTCTACTCGTACCTCGTGCGTGCGCTGTCGGAGGCCACTCCGCGAGCGCGCCTCGCCGGCTCATCGACCCAGTACCTGCGCTTCGGTCTCGAGAATCCCCGTGACTACCGCGTCGTCTTCATGGGCGCGGCGCAGGACTTCCAGAAGGTCGCCCCCCGCTCCGAGGGCAAGACGCCCGAGCCCACCTTCCAGTTCCTGGTCGATCGCGTGCGCGAGTGCATGCAGGCCGGCGTCCTCCGCGAGGGCGACGCCGAGGAGGTCGCGGCGGTGATCTGGGCCCACGTGCACGGGCTGGTGTCGCTGCGCCTCTCGGGGCACCTCACGCGCGCCGGGACCGACGCGCAGTTCGCCCGGTTCTACGAGCGAGCCACCGACCAGCTCGTGGCGGGTCTCGCCCGCTGAGCCCCCGGCGTTTTTTTTGATCTGAATGTGAACACTGTTAACAATAAACGGAGGACGACATGGCCACGGTGATCCAGAAGCGCGTCACGGGCAGGATGCAGGGCGAGTTCGTGGTGTTCCTCATCGGCATGCGCATCAACCGCTGGTGGCTGCTGCTCCGGTGGCTGCGCGTGGCGCTGGCCATGCCGCGGATGGTCAGGGAGCTGTCGGCCAACGCGGAGCTCGGGTTCCTCGGCGCCGAGCAGTGGTTCGGGCGGACGACGATCATGATGTCCTACTGGCGATCGATGGATCACCTGATGGCCTACGCGAAGAGCCGCTCCTCGGAGCACCTGCCGGCGTGGCGGTCCTTCAACCGCCTGGTGGGCACCAACGGCGACGTCGGCATCTGGCACGAGACCTACCGCGTGCGGCCCGGCGACTACGAGAACGTCTACGTGAACATGGCACCCTTCGGCCTGGGCAAGGTCGGCGAGCTGGTCGAGGCCAGCGGCTCGAGAGCAGGCGCGCAGGGACGTCTCGTCGCCGCCAGCGCCTAGCGCGAGCAGTAGGTCAGCCCGCCGTCGGCGCCCACGCACTCGACGTACGCGCTCGTCCCGGCGGCGTCGTCGATGGCGTGCTCCAGCGCACAGAGCGGCTCCGGCGTGGGATCGCCCTCGGTGTGGCAGGGCGGGTAGTCCTCCACGACCACGGGCGTCGGGCCGATGTTCACGGTGACCGTCACCGTCGGGTTGTCGGTGACGGGCCAGTCGTAGCGCTTCTTCCACGTCGTGGTCCCGGCGCATGCGGCCTGCTGGAAGAGCGCGGCGGCCTTGGCCGCCGGGATGGCGTACCGCACCGGCCCGCGGACGCGCACGTAGTTCCTGCCCTCGTAGAGCACGGTCCCGTCCGGGTGTACCTCCACCGTGTACGCCGGGCAGAACCCGTAGCACTCGGTGCGCTCCATCACGAGGCGCGACGAGGGCGGCGGCGCGGCGGCGCTGCACGTCGTCCCGGCCGGCGTGGCGATGCGCGCGCTCGTCGCCGCGGGGGCGATGGTCACGGGGGAGGACGGCGGGTGGGGCCGCGACGGATCGGTCGGCGGCGAGTCGCGCTCGGTGCGGCACGAGGACGCGAGCACGAGCACGACGAGGGCAGGCGGTGCGAGGGAGTGCATGAGGTCGAAGTCCACGAT
>DATBQU010000266.1:0-8107 GCA_036560665.1 Polyangiaceae bacterium | reverse complement strand
GTCATGGCGGAGATGGGAGCGACACTCCTTACCGCGACCGCGACCGCGACCGCGACCGCGACCGCGACCGCGACCGCGACCGCGACCGCGACCGCGACCGCGACCGCGACCGCGACCGCGACCGCGACCGCGACCCTCCTGCTCGCGGCGGCCCTCGCCCCCGGCTGCGCGAAGAGCGAGCCCTCCGCACCCTCCGCTCCCCCATCCGTCGCGATGTCCGCCTCGCCGAGCGCCTCCGTGCCGGCTGTCACCGTCCCTGCTGCGCCTCCTGCTCCGGAAGCCGCGGTGACCGCGGTCGCCGTAGCGCCGGACGCCGGGCAGGACGCCACGTCACCCCCTGCCGACCCGCGCTGCGCGGGCAGCGCCATCGACCTCACCGCCGTCCTCCTCGACCGGCTATGCGGGGAGGCGACGACCAGCGCCGGCCGCGTGCCGGCCGGGGCGCTGCGCTTCGCCATCAGCGCGCCCCCGCGTCTCGCGCCGGGAGCCGAGGGCATCGCCCGCGTGACCCTCACCAACGTGACGCCGGGCGACGTCGACCTCCGCGTCTATCTCTCCGGGTCCGCCATGTTCGGCTCCGGCCCCGGCGCCAGGTTCGGCTTCGGTCCCGGCGCGCCGCCCGGCGCAGGTCCTCGCGCCGCGCCCGCGCCTCCGCGCGCGGTGCGCGCGGTGCGCGCGGTGGACGTGGGCCAGTCGACGACGAGCCCGGACGGCAAGCGTTCCTTCGACGCGACCTGGGCGGAGCTCTCGGCCCTCTCCCCGCACGTGCTGGTGCGGCTCGCGCCCGGCGGCTCCGCGGAGCTTCACGTCACCCTGCGCGCGCGCGGGTTCCTGCCCGGCAAGGACTACGCACCGTCGAGGTACTCCATCGACTCCCCGCCCGACCCCCTGCCGCCGGGCCGGTACAAGGTGACGCCGCGCCTCGGCATCGACGCCGACGGCGCCGACGCGCTCGTCGTCGATCTCGAGGTGCGCCGGTAGACCGCGGCAAGACGCGGCCCTCCCGGAGAGCATCTTCGGGCGGAGCGGGCGCGCCGAGAAGCCATGGATTCTGCGGAGATGAACGCGTCGGTGACGGAGTCCTGGGCGCCTCGGGCGCGAACGGCCCAAGGGTAGGAGCCCACGACGAAGGTCGCCGGAGCGGCTCGCATCCCTCGGGGAGCGGCGCCCTCGTCTCGGGCAGCGGCTGCACGATACGAGGCAGCCGCCCCCGTCGATGATGCAGCCGCTTGCGTCGTCGAGGCAGCCGACGAGATGTCCCGGGCGTCGGCTCGATGATTGGAGTGCGCCGACGCCTCGACCCGGGCAGTCGACCCCCGGTTCGAGGGGGCGGCTGTGACGTCTCGGGGAGCCGCTCCTTCAAATCATCGAGCCGACGCCCGGCATCGACGAGCGGCGCCCCGCGACGAGAGAGACGACGCCCGAGCCCGGGCAGCGGCGCCCGCGAATCATCGAGACGACGCCCGGAATCATCGGTTCGACGCCCGCGATCCTCGGTTCGACCGAGGCAAACCCGAAGACGACGCCCGAAGCAGTACGTCCGACACACCGACCAGGAGACCCATCATGACCACGACGACCAACGCCCCGCACGCTGCCGTCGCCACCCTCAAGCTGCCGGTGAAGGTGCCCGCCCTCATCCAGTACGCCCAGGGAATCGTGAAGAGCATGACCGCCAATCCGTCCTTCCCGAACCCCACGCCGACGCTCGCGCTCGTGACGGCGGCCATCGTCGCGCTCAACACCGCCGAGACGGCGGCGCTGGCGCGGACGAAGGGCGCCGTCCTGACGCGCAACGGGGCGCGGACGGCGCTGGTGACGCTGCTGCGGCAGCTGCGGGGCTACATCCAGGCGATCGCGGACGCGGACGCCGAGAGCAGCGCGCCGACCATCGCCAGCGCCGGCATCGCCGTCCGGAGGACGCCCGTGCGTCCCCCGCGCGCCTTCCACGCGACGCCCGGGCCCGTCTCCGGCTCGGCGAAGGTCGTCGTCCCTTCGGCCGCGCGGCGGGCGGCGTACGACTGGGAGTACAGCGCCGACGGCGGCAAGACGTGGGTCGCGGCGCCGTCGACCCTCGGGGCGAAGACGACCATCCCCGGTCTGCCGGCGGGCACGACGGTGCAGTTCCGGTTCCGCGCGCTGACGAAGACCGGCGAAGGCGACTGGAGCCAGCCGACGTCGCTCCTCGTGAAGTAGGGGGCGAACGCCTCGCGAGTCGCAAGCGCGCCCAGGGAGCGCCCTCGTCGCAGGGGGCGCTCCCGGCGCGTGCCGCGCTAGCGGATGAGCGCGGTCATCATCGCGACGAAGTGATCGGCGCGCTCGAGCACCGCCGGCAGCGCGCCCGCGCCCGCGCCCGCGACCGCGCTCTCTGCTTGCCCCCTCTCCCCGGAAGTGCCAAGCCCAAGGCCCGCGATGCTCTCCCGCGTCTGGTCGCTCTCCGCGCTCGTCGCCGCGCTGGCCGCCTGCTCGGGCTCGTCCGCGGCCGACGCCCCCTCCACCGCGCCGGACGCCGCGACCGCCGGCGACGCGTCGAACGCCTCCGACGCCTCCGCCCCCGCCTCCGACGCAGCCGACGCCGGCTCTCCGCCCTGGACGTCGCCCGCGGCGCACCCGGTCATGCCGCACGTCGTCGACTTCGGCGGCTCCGTCCTCGCCCACCCGAGGGTGCAGCCGCTCGTCTTCGCCGGCGATCCCTTCGCCGCCGACATCGCCGCCTTCACCGCGGGGATCGGCAAGGCCAGCTACTGGGCCGCCATCGGGCAGGAGTACGGCGTGGGAGCCATCGCCGGGCTGCCCCTCGCCACCGCCGCCGAGGCCGCGCCGGCCGCCGTCACCGACGCCCAGGTGCAGACCTGGATCAACCAGAAGATCGCCGGCGGCCTCGTGCCCGCGCCCGACGGCGAGACCATCTACACCGTCTTCTACCCGGCCGGCACCACCGTCACCAGCGCCGCGGGCACCAGCTGCACCTCGTTCTACGGCTACCACGGCGAGGGCAAGACGGCGGCGGGCGCGCCCTTCGTCTACGCCGTCCTGCCGCGCTGCCACGACGCGTACCACGCCGATCTCGACAACGTGACCAACTCCACGTCGCACGAGCTCATCGAGGCCTCGACCAACCCGTACTTCGCCACCGCGCCCGCCTACGCCCGCGTCGACACCGACCACTACGTGTGGGCGATCTCGTCCGGCGGCTCAACCGAGGTCGGCGACATGTGCGCGCTCGTCCCCGGCGCGGGGTACCTCACGCCGCCCGATCTGCCCTACGCCGTGCAGCGCATGTGGTCCAACGCCGCCGCGGCGGCGAGCCACGATCCGTGCGTGCCGGCGCCGGCGGGTCCGTACTTCAACGCGGCGCCGGTGCTGCCCGACACGGTCACCATCGACTTCGGCGCGCAGGGGAAGCTGACCACGCAGGCCGTGCGCATCCCCGTCGGTCAGAGCCGGACCATCGACGTGGACCTCTACAGCGACGGGCCCACCGGACCCTGGAAGGTCGAGGCGCTCGATCTGGCGACGCTCGAGAAGAAGCCGGCCGCGCTCGGCCTGCAGCTCGATCGCGCGACCGGCGCCAACGGCGACGTCCTGCACCTGACCATCACGCCGCTCCAGACCGAGTCGTACGGGATCGAGGCGTTCTACCTCGGGAGCGGCCTCGCCGGACGGTCGACGCTCTGGGTCGGCCTGGTGTCGAACTGAGTCGACGCCCGCGGCGCGTCACTTCAGCTGCGTGAAGTCGAGCGTGCCCAGCCAGATGCTGGTGAGATCGAAGATGCCGAGCACCCACGGCCGGTCGGCGACGAGGTCGCCCGAGTACCAGCTGAGGACGGCGTGCGTGGGGTCGGTCATCGCCACCCCGGCGTAGGACGTGTCGCCCGCGCTGGGGATCTCGCCCCACTCCTTGATCGTCAGCGGGCCGCCGTCGAGGTTGCCGCCGAGCTCGAAGAGGCTCGTCCGCTTCCTGCCCGTCCCCTGGAGGTGCTTGCGCGCCACCACGAAGAGGCGGCCCTGCCAGAAGAACGTCAGCGGTCCGTCGAGGCGCTGCCCGTCGAGCTCGTCGGGGCAGGCGAAGGTCGTGTAGGGGGCGTCGCTCCAGCAGACCTTGGTGCGCAGCCGCCCCTCGTCGCCGAGGAGCTCGGCGTCGGTGCCGTCCATGCGCACCAGGGCCATGAGCTTGCCGCTCGGCATGAAGGTGAGCTCCGTCTCGACCGGCGTGTCGGCGCTGACGCCGTAGACGAGCGGGCCCTCGGTCCACGCCAGGCCGTCGGTGGACGTGAAGAGCGTGACCTTCAGGTCGCCGTCCGCGTAGGCCGCGGTGTAGTAGGTCCCGGCGTTCTCCTTCACGCGCCAGAAGCTCTGCCCGTGCGGGCCGATGGGCTGCGGGGCGCTCCACTTGCTGCCGTCGCTGGAGGTCATGGCCACCGCCACGGTGTCGACACCCGTGTCGCGCGAGGCCGTGCCGCCGTCGCCGCCGAGGGCCGACACCGAGGGCAGGCGCGTCAGCGCCTTGATGAAGAGCTGGTTGCCGACGACGTAGAAGCACGGGTCGCGGATGTCGCGGTCCACGGGCGCGTCGATGAGCGCCGTCTCCAGGAAGGTCACGCCGCCGTCGATCGACTCGTACACGTGGAGCGCGCTGTTCGGCCCCAGGCTCTGGCTGACCGCGGTGCGGTGCACCAGCCACAGGGCGCCGTTCCAGGCGATCATGTCGGTGTTCTCGCTGTGCCGGCACATCACCGTGCGGCAGTCGCGCGTGAAGTCGTCGTAGGCGTGACCGTCGACCAGCACGCTGGCCGAGGGCATGAAGGCCGGGAGCGCGACCGGCGCGCCGGCTTCGCCCGCGTCGCCGGTGGCGGCGGGCGGGGAGGGGAACTGCTCCGAGCACGCGGGGCTCAGCAGCCCCAGCGTCGAGAGGATGGCCAGTCCGTGGAGGCTCTTCATCACGCGTGAGACGGCAGTCTACACGCGCGCGGCCTACTGGCAGCCGTAGCTCGCGCAGGTCAGGCCGCTGGTCAGCGTGTAGCAGACGGGGGTGCCGCTGCAGTTGCAGCAGGTGGCCGCCGAGCCGCAGGTGGTCGTCCCGCACTGCTGCCCGGTGCTTCCGAGCGAGGCGCAGTAGTTGCTCAGGCTGGTCGAGGCGCTGGAGCAGTCCGAGCAGCCGACGCACGAGAAGACCTGGCCGTCGCTGGTGTCGTAGGCGATCTGGGTGCAGGTGCCGAGCGAGTTGGTGGTGGTGCAGACGTCGTAGGTCACGCCGGTCGACCCGCAGGCCGTGGAGGTGCTGCAGGTGGTCCCGCCGGTGCTCGTCCCGGCGCAGTGATTGGACAGCTGCGAGCTCGCCGCGGTGCAGTTGCCGCAGCTGGCGCAGGTGTAGACCTGGCCGTCGCTCACCTTGAACTGGATCTCGGTGCACTGGCCGGTGGCGCTGGTTGTGGTGCACTCCTGGTAGGAGAGGCCCCCGGTGCCGCACGAGGTCGGGCTGGAGCAAGTCGTGTTCCCGATGCCCGTGCCGCTGGTGCAGTACTGCGCGAGCTCCTGCGCCGCGGTGGCGCAGCTGGAGCACCCGTTGCACGAGAACTGCTGCCCGTCGCTGGTCCGGTAGGTGATGTTCGAGCAGGTGCCGCCGGCGCCGAGCGTGGTGCACTCCTGGTAGGTCTTGCCCTGGCTGCCGCAGGGCGACGGCGTGGAGCAGTTGCCCAGCCCGGTCCCCCCGTCGTTCCCGGTCCCGATGCCGCCGTCGCCCCCGCCCAGCACGGCCTGGCACTGCTGCGTGGCGTCGACGGCGGCCTGCGTGCAGTCGGTGCACGAGTTGCAGTCGAACGTCTTGCCGCCCACCGCGTAGCTGATGCCGCTGCAGGCGCCGGCCGCGTCGGTCTGGGTGCAGACCTGGATGCTGGTGCCGCTGCCGCAGGGGGTCGACTGGCAGCTCTGGTTGTTGCCGCTCGACGTCGTCACGTTGCAGCCCGAAAACGGGAGCGCGAGCGCAGCCGCCATGATCAGGCCGGCGAAGAGCTTCCAGGCGAAGGGTTTCATCGCCCAAGGGATACGGCGGGGGCGGTCGAAGCTTCCCTGCTAGGCCTGGCCCCCGGCCCTCTCCGCCCGGAGCACCCCCACCGCCGCCGCGATCCGCTCACGGGACTCGTCGCGCAGCCGCGGCAGGTCGGCCGCCGTCATCCCCTGCGTGGCGATGGGCTCCAGCACCTGCACCACCGCGCTCGCCTCGCCGAACCACAGCGAGCCCTTGGGCCTGCACTCGTGCGTGCCGGTGAGCGCGACGGGCAGGACGGGGACGCCCGCGTCGATGGCGAGGTCGAACGCGCCGTCCTTGAAGCGCCCCAGCGTGCCGTCGGCCGACCGCGTCCCCTCCGGGAACATCATGACCGACAGCCCGGCGCGCAGCGTGCGCTTGCACTCGGCCAGCATGGCGCGGACGCTCGCCGCGTCGCCGCGGCGCAGGGGGATGTCGCCGCTCAGGGTGAGGGCCCAGCCCGCGAAGGGGATGCGGAACAGCTCCTGCTTGGCCACCCAGCGCATGTCCCACGGGAGCCACGACAGCAGGAACGGGTCCGCGCTCGACTCGTGGTTGGAGACGACGACGTAGGCGTGCGTGGCGATGTCCGGCGGCGCGGTGCCCCGCACCTCGAACTTCCAGAGCGGCGAGAGGCGCCCGGCGGCGCGCGCCATGCGCCGCAGCCAGCGCCCGGGGATGCGGGGCACGGCGTCGTTGCGGTGGGCGATGCGCGACGCCGCCAGGATGGGCAGCCACACCCCCACGCAGGCGCCGAACTCCGCGTAGGCGTAGGTGCCGAGGAGGGCTCGCTTCACGCTCAGGGGCTCTTGCGCTTGCGCAGCGCAATGAGCTCGCTCGGCAGCTCTTGCCCGCGCTTGAAGATGGCGACGCTGTCGCCCTCGTTCGAGCTGGAGGGCGGGTCGGCGCTGGCGGGGTTCCCGGTGTCGGCCAGCCTGGGCGGGTCGGTCGGCCCGGGCGTGTCCGCAGGCCGGGGCGCGTCGATGGGCCTGGGCACGGGCGCGGCGGCGAGGGCCTCCATGGCGGCCAGAGGGTCCGCCAGCGTCACCGGCGGGAGGTCTTCCTCGTGGAAGTACGGCGACAGCTCCGAGGCGTCCGTCGGGTGCGCGACGATCATCCCCAGCGACGGCCGCGCCCCCGCCTCGGGGCAGGCCTCGAGGAGCATGGCCGCCAGCGCGGTCGCGCTCTTCGTGCGCTGCTCGCGATCGCGCACCAGGCCCGCGTCGACGGCGCGGGCGAGCCTTTCGCTGACCCACACCGCGCGCTCGCGCAGCGGCGTCACGTCTCCGCGCACGATGCGTTGCATGGTGGCGATGTGCCCGCCGGCGTCGCTGAAGGCGGGCTCGCCGGCGAGCATCTCGTAGAGCACGGCGCAGAGCGCCCACACGTCGGTGCGGCCGTCGAGCTCGAGCTTGCCCTCGCACTGCTCGGGGGACATGTACTGCGGCGTGCCCAGCGTCGTGCCGTAGGCCGTCAGCGTGGGCTCGGCGACGCTGGTCGGCGGCGCGTCGAACTTGGAGATCCCGAAGTCGAGGATCTTGGCGAGGACGCTCCCGTCCTCGTCGCGCTCGGTGAGGAAGACGTTGGCGGGCTTGAGGTCGCGGTGGATGATCCCGGCGGCGTGCGCGCGCGCCAGGCCGCGCGCCACCTGCAGGCCGATGAGCGCCGCCTCCCCCTCGGCGATCCACCGTTCGCGCTGCAGGCGGGTCTCGAGGTCCTCCCCTTCGAGGTACTCGATGACCATGTAGAGACCGAGCGCATCGTCGCGCCCGAAGTCGTAGATCTGCACGATGTAGTCGCTCTCGACGGCGCTCGCCGCGCGCGCCTCGCGGCGGAAGCGGGCCACCACCTCGGCGGACTCGCAGAACTCGGGGTGGATGAGCTTGATGGCCAGGCGCTTGCCGAGGTCGACGTGGATCCCCTCGTACACGGCGCCCATCGACCCGGCGCCGAGCAGGCGTCGGAGCTCGTACTTTCCGGCGACCCGCTCGCCTGCGCCTACCATGCGTGAGCATCCCCACCCTCTCCGGGAGGCCTCCCCGGGGGAGCGCCCAGTATACGTGAACGCGGCTGGATTTC